>JBKKAE010000250.1:0-5770 GCA_046714835.1 Actinomycetota bacterium
GACCACGAGACCGGCGTCGATCTCCGTCCCGTCCGCGAGCGTGACCCCGAGGACACGCCTGTCTCGCGAACGGATGCTGGTCACCTCCGCACCCGGCCGGATCTCGGCGCCGGCCGCGCTCGCGGCCGACGCGAGCGCGGCCGCGAGCGCCTGTGTCCCGCCGCGGGCGAAGACGGCGGTGCCTGCGGCGCCGCCGTCGTTTCCCGCGGAGTCGTTCAGGAACACCGCCGCCGTGCCGGCCGACCACGGGCCGCACGCCGTGAAGAGCACCCCACGGGTCGAGAGCGGTCCTCGGATCGCCTCGTCTTCGAACACCTCCTGGACCAGATCGGCGACCGCCATCGGCATCGCGCGGATCGCCTCGCGACCGATCTTCGCGCCGAGCCCTCGGAACGCCCAGCCGACCTTGAGACCCGAGATCGCGTCGGCGATCGTCGGCGCGCTGATGTCAGGCGGCGTCGCCACGTTGACGTAGGCGAGGAACGACGCGACCGCTCGCACCTTCCGATCGAAGGAGACGAACGCGTCCGCGTCTCGCGGGTTCCGCTCCCGAAGCTCCTCCGCCGTCCGGCCCACGTCGCCCCAGAAGGTGACCGACGAGCCGTCGGGCTGCGGCGCGAACAGCCGAACGGCGGGGGTGAGCAGGTCCAGCCCGTGGTCGGCGAGCTCGAGGTCCTCGACGACCGAGCGGCGCAGCCGGCCGACCGTGTGCGCGATCCCGGGTGCGGTGAACCCGGGCGCGATCTCGGCGCCGCGGAGGATCCCGCCCACCTCGGTAGACCGCTCGAGGACGGTGACCCGGCGGCCGTCCTTCGCCAGGGAGGCGGCCGCAACCAACCCGTTGTGACCGGCGCCGATCACGACGACGTCGGAGCGTGCACCCATCGCTACGCGACCCTCCGGGTGCGCTTCCGCCCCTTCAAGACCTCGAGCGCCGCGATACGGCCGGGGGCGCCCATGATGCCCCCGCCGGGGTGCGTGGCCGACCCGCACATCCACAGGTCGCGGATCGGCGTCCGGTAACGGGACCAGCCGGGGACGGGACGATTGAAGAACAGCTGCTCGAGCGAGAGCTCTCCCTGGAAGATGTTCCCCTCGGTGAGGCCCGTCACGTCCTCGATGTCCTTCGGGGTGATGAACTGCGACCCCACGATGTGCTCGCGGATCGTGGGCATCCGCTCCTCGATCGTCTCGATCACGGTCTGGCCGAACGCCTCCCGGGCCGCGTCGTCCCAGACGGCGTTGCCGGCAAGCCGGTACGGCGCGTACTGCACGAAGCAGCTCATGACGTGCCCCCCGGGAGGCGCCATCGTGGGATCCAAAAGCGTCGGGATGATCATGTCGATGTAGGGACGCCGCGAGGGATGGCCGTACTTCGCGTCGTCGTAGGCCCGCTCCATGTAATCGAGCGACGGCGAGAACGAGATCGCTCCGCGGAGCCACTCCCCCGTGCCCGGCTTGCACGCGAGCTCGGGGAGGCCGTCGAGCGCGAGGTTCACCTTGCCGCTCGAACCCCGGTACTTGTACCGCAGGACCTCTTCCTTGAACGCGGGATCGAGGACGCCGTCCTCGAGCAGCTTGATGAACGTCCATCGTGAGTCCAGCGACGAGAGCACGATCCCCGCTTCGATCTGCTCACCCGTCTCGAGGGTCACGCCGGTAGCGCGATCTCCGTGCACGTCGATCCGCGCCACCGGCGCCTCCATCCGGATCTCGGCCCCGTGGGCGAGCGCGGCGCTCCCGATCGCCTCGGAGATGGTCCCGGTTCCTCCGCGCGGGACACCCCACGCGCGGAAGGCGCCGTCGATCTCCCCCATGTAGTGATGGAGCAAGACGTAGGCGGTGCCCGGCGAGCGCGGGCCTTGGAACGTCCCGATGATGCCCGAGGCGCTCATCGTGGCCTTCAGCGGCTCCGTCTCGAACCATTGGTCGAGGAAGTCGGCCGCGGACATCGTCATCAGCTGGATGAACGTCGTCTGCAGTCGCCTCGGCAGGTCCTTGAAGGTCTTCGCGAGCGGCGTGAGCGGGAGCCAATCCCGGACGGACACCTTGCCGGGGTCGGGGGGCACGATCGACAGGATCGGCTTGATGAACCGCGCCATCTCGGCCATCAACGGCCCGTACTCCTCGTATGCTTCGGCGTCGTTCAGCGACCAGCGCCGGAGCTCGCGGACGGTACGCCCGTGATCGTTCACGCGCCAGAGGTAGTCGTCGTCCAGCGGCGTGACCGTCCCGTCGAGGGGCAGGATCTCGAGGCCGTACTTCGGAAGCTCGAGCTCACGGATGATCTCCGGTCGGAGCAGGGAGACGACGTAGGAGAAGACGCTGAAGCGGTACCCGGGCACGATCTCCTCGGAAACCGCGGCGCCGCCAAGCACGTGTCGACGCTCGAGGACGAGGACCTTCTTGCCGGCCTTGGCCAGGTACGCCGCGGTCACGAGGCCGTTGTGACCTCCCCCGATCACGACCGCGTCGTAGCGCTCTGGCATCGCCCGCTTTCCTCTCGGCTGGGATCCTGCTTGCGAAGAAGGCTATCCGAACGCCTGCCGGCGCACGGTCGCCGATGCTAGCCGTGGGCCTGTGACCACACCTCACACGCACTTGACCTGTAGTCAGGGCGTCGACCCGGCCCCGAAGACCCGCCGACGATACGCTTGGCCTCGATGAGTGTCGGCACCGCGTTCTTCGAACGCCAGCGCGAGCTGAACAAGAAGCTCTCGTGGGGCGATTGGTCCGGCTACCACGCCGCCGCCGTCTTCGCGGACTTCGTGGACATCGAGTACAACGCGATCCGCGAGGCGGCTGCCGTGATCGACGTCACTCCGCTCTACAAGTACGAGGTGAGCGGCGCCGACGCGGCCACGCTCCTGGACCGCGTCGTGACCCGGGACATCTCGCAGGTCGCGCTCGACCAGGTGATCTACACCCCGTGGTGCGACGAGGAGGGCAAGGTCATCGACGACGGCACGGTGACCCGCCTGGCACAGGACCGCTTCCGGGTGACCGCGGCCGATCCCTCGTACCGCTGGTTCGCCATGAACGCGACGGGACTGGACGTTCGGATCGACGACATCTCTCAGGCGACGGCCGGATTGGCGCTCCAGGGGCGGCTGTCCCGCCATGTGCTGGAGAAGGCAACCGGTCAGGACTGGTTCGACCTCCGCTACTTCCGCCGTCGACCGACGACGATCCAAGGCGTCGACGTCGACGTCACGCGGACGGGCTACACGGGTGACCTCGGCTACGAGCTCTGGATCCCGGTCGAGGGGGCTCTCGCCGTCTGGGACCGGCTGTTCGACGCGGGCGCCGACTACGGCATCCGGCCGGCCGGCATCCAGGCTCTGGACATCTGCCGCCTCGAGGCGAGCCTGATCCTGATCGAGGCGGAGTACACGAGCGCGCGGCATGCGTTCGCCCCGGAGCTCAAGTACTCCCCGTTCGAGATCGGGCTCGGACGCCTCGTGAAGTTCGACAAAGCTGCCGAGTTCACGGGGAAGCGCGCGCTCCTCGCCGAACGGGACGCGGGCGGACCCGAGCGGCGGCTGGTGGGCCTGGAGCTGGACTGGCTCGCGATCGAGGCGATGTACGCGCGTCACGGGCTGGCGCCGCAGATCTCGCCTCAGGTGCAACGCGCTCCGGTCCCCGTCTACCGAGAAGGGGCGCAGGTCGGAAGGGCGACCTCCGTGGGTTGGGGGCCGACGATCAAGAAGATGGTCGGCTTCGGCTCGGTGGACAAGGGGCTCACGACCCTCGGGACGCGACTCTCGGTCGAGTGGACCGTGGAGGGCGAGCGCGGCAAGGTGGGAGCGACGGTGATCCCCATGCCCTTCCTCGACCTCGACCGCAAGCGCTCCTAGCTCGGCTCTCCCCCACGTGCGAGAAACTGGGTCGGTGACGTCCCGTCGAACCTCGATCGTGATCGCGCTCGTGCTGGTGGGCGGGCTCATCGCGCTCGCCGTCGCCCTGGCGGGGAGCGCCTTGCTCGGAGTGATCACGGGGCTCGTGTGCCTGACCGTCGCCCTCCTCGCGACCTGGTCGGTGGACCGGATGAACGCCCCCACGGACCCGTCGCGACGGCGACTGCTGGCGCTCGCCGCGGTGCTTGGGGCCGCCGCCGCGACGGGCGGGGCCGCCGTCGGCCGCACGATCCGTCGGGTCACTCGCCCCGATCCCCGACCGATCCAGGAGACGATGGCGAGGGAGCTCGGCGCCGAGTACATGGAGTTGGTCGCGCGCGCCTACCACCCGGACCGGAGCGGCGACCTACAGCTCCTGGTCGCTCCGTACAACAGCGCGAACTATCCGCAGGAGTCGCGCTCGCTGGTGCCCCGCGATCCCCGGACGAGCCATGCAAGCGTCTGGATGTACCTCGAACGGATCCCGCTCGTGATCTACGGCGCGGGCGTCCAGCCCTCCGACTCCGAAGAACGCGTCTCCCTCGCCGACGTCGCCCCGACGATCGCCGAGCTGATCAGCTTCGACGACTTCCTGGATCTCGGCCGCGAGGGCCGCCCGTTGCCGGGGATCTCGCGGCCGGCGGACCGGCCTGAAGTAGTGGTGACGTTCGTGATCGACGGCGGCGGGTGGAACGTCCTCCAGGAGTTCCCCGGGGCGTGGCCCAACCTGAAGCGCCTCATGAGGCAAGGTGCGAACTTCCGCAACGCGATCCATGGTTCATTCCCGGCCGTGACGGCCTCGGCGCACGCCACGGTCGGTACCGGCGCGTTCCCTCGGACGCACGGCATCACGGGACACAACCTCCGCGATGGAACCAAGGTCCGGAAGGCCTACGGAGAGCTCGGGCACGCGGAGCCCGGTGACATCCTCGTGCCGACGCTCGCGGACCTGTGGAGCGACGCCACCGACAACCGGGCATGGGTGGGCGAACTCGGGTACCAGATCTGGCATCTGGGGATGCTGGGGCATGGAGGGCGTTCCCGTCGAGGTGATGAGCGCCCCGTCGCGATCTTCTGGGACGAGCTGGCCGGCACGCAGGACTGGCGGAGCCTGAACGAGGAGTTCTACCGGCTGCCGAACGGGATGCCGTCCCTCGGCATCTTCGCCGGATACCGCGACGACTACGTGCCGAACCCCGACCGCAACCCTGCTTTCGACCCCATCAAGCCGAGGAACCTCCACTGCTGCAGCACGCCGGTGATCCGGTACGAAGGGGACGTGGTCGAGGCGACCCTCACGAACGAGCCGGTCGGTTCGTCCGAGGATCCCGGGCTGCTCTTCATCAACTACAAGGCGCCCGACTACACCGGCCACGTCTACGGGATGTTCGATCCGATGACTGGGGATGCGCTCCGCGACGTCGACGAGCAACTCGGACGGCTCGTGACGCAGCTCGACACCCTCTATCCGAACCGATACGCGCTCATCGTGACGGCCGATCATGGCCAGTGCCCGCTTCCCGACTCCTCAGGTGGCGTCCGTCTCGACCCCATCCAACTCTGGGACGACCTCGAGCGCGAGTTCGGCGGCGGCCTGTTCGGCCTGGTGCAGAACGTGGTGCCGTCAGAGGTGTACCTGCACTCGGACGTGTTGTGGGACGCGGGCGTGACGCGCGAGGACGTGGCCTCGTTCCTACGGGACTATCCGTACCGGCGGAACATCGGGCCGTATGTGCCCCGGGGCGCGATCGAGCAGGAGCTGCTCGATCGACAGCAGTTCGCCGCGGTGTTAGCGACCTCGTTACTCGACACACTGGCCGGCCGCGAGCTAGACGCCGACTTAGGTCCCGGCATCTATACGGAAGGGGATCCCG
>JBKKAE010000251.1:0-3201 GCA_046714835.1 Actinomycetota bacterium
TACCGGGCGCCGATCGCCGAGATCCAGTTCACGTCGAGCTCGTACTGGAGCCCGTCCGTCCCGTAGTCGAACCCGATCATCATCGCGATCGATAGGACCAGCGCTGCGCCCGTGAACAGGATGCCGAGTCCGCGAACCATGCGTTCGCGGTCCCTCGGCACGAGGAGGATCACCAACGCTCCGAGGATCGGCAGCAGGGTGGTGATCGTGATCGCCGAGCTCTCCCAGGTCATCTCACACTCCTCACGCGATCTGGACGAACACGATCGTCAAGGCCACGACGCCCGCGAACAGCAGCACCGCGTACCACTGGACGTTGCCGGTTTGCAGGTACTTGAGCAGTCCCCCGGTCGCGCTGGTCAGCCCGCCGACGGCGTTCACGGCGCCGTCGACGAAGGTGCGGTCGATCCAGCTCACGAACGTCCCCGCTCCGCGCGTCACCCACGCGGCGCCGTTCACCACCCCGTCCAGGACGTGCTGGTTGGTCCAGTACACGGCGGCGGAGAGCCGGTCTCGCACCGGGTAGACGATGCCCCTCATGTAGAAGTCGTCGATGTAGTAGCGGTGCTGGAGCAGGTTCCACGCGCGAGGGAACGCCATGAGCGGGTCCCGCTCACGGCGTTCCCGGTACAGCGGGTAGCCGATCAGGATCCCTGCGGCGGCCGCGAGCGTGCCGACGAGCGCCACCCAGGCGACGAAGTGCGCCTCGTGCGGATGCTCGAAGAACACCCAGTCTCCGAAGACCGCGCCGAGCTGCGGAGCTCCCAGGAACCCCGCGACGACCGAGGCGCCTGCGAGCCCCACGAGCGGGCCGGTCATGACCGCCGGCGACTCGTGCGGATGCGCCTGGCCCCGGTAGGTGCCGAAGAAGGTCAGCAGGACGCACCGGGTCATGTAGAAGGCCGTCATCACGGCGACGGCCAGGAGGACGAAGAACAGCCATCGGTTCTCGTCCCAGGCGCCCACCAGGAGCTCGTCCTTCGACCAGAAGCCGGCGAGCGGGAACACGCCGGCGAGGGCGGCGGAGCCGATCAGGAACGTCCAGAACGTGACGGGCATCTCGTTCTTCAGTCCACCCATGTCGCTCATGTTGTTCGAATGGACGGCATGGATCACGGACCCCGCGCCGAGGAAGAGCAGGGCCTTGAAGAACGCGTGGGTGAACAGATGGAAGAAACCCGCCGTGACTCCCACCGGACCGAGCGAGAGCCCGGCCACCATGTAGGCGAGCTGCGACAGCGTCGAGTACGCGAGGACCCGCTTGATGTCGTCCTGCACGAAGGCGAGGAACGCGGCGCCCAGCGCCGTGATCGCGGCGACCACGCTGACGATCGTCAGCACGAACGGATCCGCGTGCACGAAGACCTCGAACATCCGCCCGACGAGGTACACGCCCGCCGCCACCATCGTGGCGGCGTGGATCAGCGCCGAAACCGGCGTGGGACCGGCCATCGCGTCGGGCAGCCACACGTGGAGCGGGAACTGGGCGGACTTGCCGACCGCCCCGCCGAAGAGCAGCAAGGCCGCCGCAGTCACCAACCCCGGCGACGTTCCCGGCCCCGCGATCGCTTCGCCGATCTCGGCGATGTTCGTCGTGGTGAAGCCGGTGGCGAAGATCAAGGCGAAGATCCCGAACATGAACGGCACGTCGCCGATGCGGGTGGTGATGAACGCCTTGATCGCCGCGCTCGAGTTCTCGTGTTCCTCGTACCAGTGGCCGATGAGCAGGTACGAGCACACCCCCATGATCTCCCAACCGACCAGGAGCATCAGCAGGTTGTTCGCTATCACCACGGTGAGCATCGCGCCCGTGAACAGCGACAGGACGACGTAGAACCACGTGAACCGGACGTCGCCGTGCATGTAGCCCAGCGAGTACACGTGGACCGCGAGCGACACGGACGTCACCACCACCAGCATCACCGCGGTCAGTCCGTCGACGTACTGGCCGACCTCGAGATGGAGCGGCCCGATCGAGAACCACTCGATGCCCGGGGGTGCGTACGGCCCTCCCCCGCTCACGAAGTGCCACAGCACCGCGAGCGACATCACGAACCCGGCGCCCAGCGCAGTGACCCCGTAGACCGCCCCCTGTCCCGGAGTCCGCTTCCCGAAGAACAGCGTCAGCGCAGCCGCGATGAACGGAAGGAGCGCGATGACCCAGGCGTACTGGATCGCGCCTGAGGCGGCGGCCGCGGTCGTCTCGGCCGCTACCACTTGAGGAGGTTCACCTCATCCACGTTGATCGAGGCTCGGTTGCGGAACAGCAGGATCACGATCGCGAGCCCGATCCCCACTTCGGCCGCCGCGACGGCGATCACGAAGAGCGCGAAGATCTGCCCCCCCACGTCGTGCAACGCCGACGAGAACGCGATCAGGTTCACGTTCACCGCGTTCAGCATCAGCTCGATCGCCATCAGGACCATGACGGCGTTCCGGCGGGCGAGGACCCCGTAGACACCCACGGAGAACAGCAGCGTCGAGAAGACCAGCACGAAGGGCAGTCGGATCACGTCAGTTCCCCTCGTCCTTGCGCGCGAGCACGATCGCCCCGATCAGGGCCGCGAGCAGCAGGAACGAGATCGCCTCGAACGGGAGCACGTAGTCGCGGAACATCGACTCGCCCACGTCCTGCGTCGTCGACCGGAAGACCGCGAACTGCTCGGAGTCGAACGGGAACGCCTCCTGGATCAAGAAGACGAGGCCGGCGAACACGCCCACGGCGACGAGCGTCGCGAGCCAGCGCCGGTTGTTGTCGAGGGTGTCCCGGCCGATCGGCGCCTTGGTGAGCATCAACCCGAACAGGAACAGGATCACGATCGCGCCCACGTAGATCAGGATCTGCACCCAGCCGGCGAACTCCGCGCCGAGGAGCAGGAACGTCGCGCCGACCGACAGCAGCGCGACCACGAGGTAGAGCGCCGCGTGCACGACGTTCCGTGCCGTCACCACCGCGATCGCGCTGATCGAGCCCACCGCGGCGATCACGGCGAACGCGTATTCCTGGGCCGTCACGAAGCCTGTTCCTCCGCGGGCTCGGCGCCCTCTTCCAGCCCCGGAGGCGGCAAGACAGTGTACGTCCAGTCCTCGAGCCGCTCCTTCTCGTGCGTCATGAGGTCGATGTCGTACTCGCCGTACTCGAACTCCGGGCTCCAGAACAACGCGTCGAACGGGCAGACCTCGACACAGATCCCGCAGTAC
>JBKKAE010000252.1:0-2519 GCA_046714835.1 Actinomycetota bacterium
CCGACGAGTACCACCTCTCGAAGACGGCCAAGTCCTACATCGCGGGGCTCCTGCGGCACGCGCAGGAGATCACGCTCCTCACGAACCAATGGGTGAACTCCTACAAGCGACTCGTGCCCGGCTTCGAGGCGCCCGTCTACGTGTGCTGGGCGCGCAGGAACCGGAGCGCGCTCGTTCGTGTCCCGATGTACAAGCCGGGCAAGGAGGGTGCGACGCGGATCGAGTACCGATCGCCGGATCCCGCCTGCAATCCGTACCTCGCGTTCTCGGCGATGCTCGCGGCCGGGCTGGCGGGCGTGGAGGGCGAGTACGAGCTCGCGCCGGAGGCCTCGAACAACATCTACGAGATGACCGAGCACGAGCGGGAGGTCGCGGGCATCAGGTCCCTCCCCGAGGACCTGATCGAGGCGATCCACCTCGCCGAAGGCTCGGACGTGCTCCGCGAAGCGCTCGGGGACCACGTGCTGGAGTTCCTCCTGCGCAACAAGCGGGAGGAATGGGATGCCTACAAATCCCACGTCACGCCGTACGAGCTCGAGCGGTACCTACCGATCCTCTGATCCCCTGGTTCTTTCGATCTAGCCCCTCCGGTTGACGCCATAGGTCGAACGGGGGATGATGCCCCTTCTGGTCTGGGGTGCGCCGGACCCTCCGTCTACCGGCTACCCACCAGGGGGTGGATCACAGTGAAGTCAAGGAACGTCCGTTTCACAACCGCGCTCGTCACTTTCGGTCTCTTCGTCGCGCTCGCAGGACTGATCGCCCCGAGCGCACTCGGCGCCTCCGGGAATACGTTCGTGTTCGTCACGCAGCCACAGGATGCCGAGGCCGGTGAGACGATCACCTCATCCGACCTCGACGATGGGACCTCCTTCGTCCAAGTGAAGCTCGTGGACAGATCCGGGGTGCTCGTAACGAACAGCAGGGCGGTGGTGACGTTCGCGCTGGACACCGGACCGGGTTCTGCTTCCGGGACTCTCCAGGTGGTTGCGCAACCGCTCCTGAACGGGGTGGCTACGTTCGGGCCGGGCAGCCTGAGGATCCTCACGGAGAACGAGCCGCAATTCACGAGCTACGGGCTGATCCCGCGGAGTACCAGGAACCCGCTGATCACCGGTCCACCCTCGACAGGCTTCGACATCTGGGAAGACGGAGAAACGTGTGGCGCGGGCGGCGACCCTTGCGATGCGTTCCTCAGGGGAGAGAACGACCACTACTCTCTCTCGGCCGCTGGCACGTTGGGAGCGAGTGACCTCACTGGCGCCCTCCCCGGGCTCACTTGTCCCGGACAGGCCCTGATCTTCGACAACAGGATCTTCTCGTACGCAACCACCGAAACCGATCTCGTGGAGGACACTCCGGTCTTCTTGAGCAACCACATCACCCGAGCAGATTGGCGCGCATCGGCCAACAACGGGCAGGCGCATGCCGACTGGTGCATCGGACTGCCGACGGCCGCTCCATGGGAGAACAACGGTGCCTCGTATCGAGAGGTCGACTTCAACGGTGCGGCGGCGGGCGGTGTGCTCTTCGTTGCTCTCGCGCCGCGTTGTCCGAGCGCGAACCCACAAAGGTCGGCGCCGTGCATCGCGAGCCAGACCGGCGACGGGAAGGGCGGCAGCATCACCCTCGGGTGGCTGACCGGTGGCGACCCGCCCCGCCGCACCTGATCTTCAGCTGACGACCTGCGGAAACACTACGCCCGGCCCCATCCGGGGCCGGGCGTAGACTCGTGCGGTGCAGACCTGTCCGAGTTGCGGCGAGGAGAACCCGGATCGGTTCCGCATGTGTGGCATGTGCGGTGCCCAACTCGCCGCCGTCGAGGTCGTCCCCGAGGAGGTCCGCAAGACCGTCACGGTCGTCTTCTCCGATCTGAAGGGATCCACATCCCTGGCGGAGCGTCTGGACACCGAGGCCCTTCGCGAGGTCCTGAACCAGTACTTCAACACGATGCGGACCGTGCTGGAGCGGCACGGGGGGACGGTGGAGAAGTACATCGGGGACGCGATCATGGCGGTCTTCGGGCTGCCACAGCTTCACGAGGATGACGCGCTCCGTGCGGTCAGGGCGGCCTCCGAGATGCAGGAAGAGCTCGTTCGCATCAACGCCGGGCTCGAGGAGATCTATGGCATCCGGCTCGAGAATCGGACGGGCGTGAACACCGGTGAGGTGGTGGCCGGTGACGTGAGCGTCGGACACCGGCTTGTGACCGGCGACACCGTGAACGTCGCCGCCCGGCTCGAGCAGAACGCTCCGACGATGGAGATCCTCCTCGGGGAGAAGACGTACCGCCTGGTCAAGGACGCGATCGAGGCGGAGGAAGTCGAGCCGCTCGAGCTGAAAGGCAAGTCCGAGCCGATGGCGGCCTATCGCCTCATCTCCGTCGGGCACCAGGAAGAAGGCGTGGCCAGGCACCTCGACGCGCCGATGGTCGGTCGGGAGGACGAGCTGGAGGTCCTCCTCGGCGCCCTCGCCCGCGCGATCGACACCAAGAGCTGTCACGTGGTGACCGTCGTCGC
>JBKKAE010000253.1:0-6082 GCA_046714835.1 Actinomycetota bacterium
CCCATTCCCACCCCCCCGGGGGGCCCCCCCCGCGGGGGGGGGGGGGGCCACAGTGTAGACAGCCCTCCAGGGCTCAGCCAAGCTCAACTGCTAGCGTGCGGCCCTCATGGGCGAGCCCGACCCCGACTTCTGGCCACGCACGTTGCAGCGCCTCGTGTCGCACGAGGCGCTGTCGGCCGAGGAGGCCGCCGCGGCGATGGGGGCGATCATGTCGGGGGACGTGACCCCTGGGCAGGTCGGCGGATTCCTGATGGCCTTGCGAACCAAGGGCGAGACCGTCGACGAGCTCGACGGTCTCGCCCGCACGGTGCTCGAGTTCGCCCACCCCGTCTCGACGCCGGGGCCCGTGCTCGACACGTGCGGGACCGGCGGCGACCGGAGCGGCACGTTCAACATCTCGACGCTCTCGGCGATCGTGGTGGCGGGGGCCGGCGTCTCGGTCGCCAAGCACGGCAACCGTGCCGCCTCCAGCCATTGTGGCTCGGCCGATCTCCTCGAGGCCCTCGGGGTGAGGATCGATCTGGACGCCGCCGGCGTCGAGCGCTGCTTGACGGAGGCTGGCATCGGCTTCATGTTCGCCCCGGTCTTCCATCCGGCGTTCGGCCACGCGGCCCCGGTCCGTGGCGAGCTTCGGGTGCCGACCTCGTTCAACTTCTTGGGACCGCTCACGAATCCGGCTCGTCCCGCCGCTCAGGTCGTCGGCGTCTCCGACGAGCGCATGCTGCCGCTGATGGCGGAGGTGCTCGCTCGGCGTGGGACGCGCGCCAAGCTGTTCCGCGGGGAGGATGGCCTCGACGAGCTCACCACCACGAGCCCGTCCATGGTGCTGGACGTGCGTGAGGGAGAGGTCCGGGAGAGCCGGCTCGATCCCACGGCCCACGGGATCGCGCGCTCGACTCCGGCCGATCTGCGGGGTGGCGACCCCGCCGAGTCGGCGCGCATCGCCCGCGCGGTCCTCGACGGAGCGGCGGGTCCCAAGCGGGACATCGTCCTGCTCAACGCGGGCGCCGCGCTGGAGGGCTCCGGGGCCGCCGTCGACCTTCACGAGGGTCTCCGTCTCGCCGCCGCCTCGATCAACGAGGGCAAGGCCGCCGAGACGCTGGAGCGCTGGATCGCGGTCTCGACGAGCGGGGGCGTGTGAATGGAACGAGATAGCGATCGGGACACCGCTGCGAAGCCGGGATGGCCGAACTGGCTCGGGCTGGTCGCGGAGGATCTCGAGGCACAACGTCGCTTCTACGGTGAGGTCCTCGGTCTGGACGAGATGGACGCCGGCGATCACTGGGTCCAGTTCGATCTCGGCGAGGGAAGGCTGTTCGAGCTCCTGCGTCGCGAGGACCAGCCCCAGTACGACCGGGTCCGGTTCCAACCCGGGTTCGCGGTCGGCGACATCGTCATCGCCCGGGAGCGGTTGCTCGCGCTCGGCGCCCGGCCCATCACGGAGATCGAAGGAGGCCCCGAGCACGGTGGGTACTGGTGCTACTTCCGCGACCCGGAAGGCAATGTCTTCGAGATCAGCCA
Source organism: Actinomycetota bacterium (assembly GCA_046714835.1). Taxonomy (GTDB): domain Bacteria; phylum Actinomycetota; class UBA4738; order UBA4738; family HRBIN12; genus JAJNBA01. The sequence goes on from JBKKAE010000253.1 coordinate 1,522, forward strand.
ACCCGTCTCGTCGGCGTCCGATCGCGGTGGCGACGCCTAGTAGCATCCGCGCGATGATCCTGTCCGACCGCACGATCAAGGAAGAGATCGACGCCGGCCGTATCGTGATCGATCCTTTCGATCCCGCGTGCGTTCAGCCGTCCTCGGTCGACCTGCACGTCGACTCGGAGTTCCGCGTGTTCGCGAACTCCCGGTATCCCTACATCGACGTCAAGCAAGAGCAGCCCGATCTCACGGAGCTGGTCGAGACGAAGCCGGACGAGGCGTTCATCCTCCACCCGGGGGAGTTCGTGCTGGGCTCGACGCTCGAGCGAGTGGCCCTTCCGGATGACCTGGTGGCCCGGCTCGAGGGCAAGTCCTCACTCGGCCGCTTGGGGCTCCTGATCCACTCGACCGCCGGCTACGTCGACCCGGGCTGGGACGGGTATCTCACCCTCGAGCTCTCGAACGTGGCGAACCTACCCATCACGCTCTATCCCGGGATGAAGATCGGCCAGATCTCGTTCTTCCGCCTCACGACGCCGGCCGATACCCCCTATGGAGGTACCGGCAGCAAGTATCAGGGCCAGCGCGGCCCCACGGCGAGTCGCTTCTTCCAAGACTTCAACAACTGAGCCGATGCGCTACTCGTGGACCAAAGCCCCCGGGACCGGGCCCACACCCATCTGGACGGCCATCATCGCGGCCTGTGTCCTGTTGGTGACGCCGAGCTTCCGGAAGATCGCGGCGAGGTGCGCCTTGACGGTCTTCTCCGACAGATAGAGATGCTGCGCGATCTCCCGGTTCGCCCGGCCTTCGGCCAGGAGCTCCAGGATGTCGTGCTCGCGCTGCGTCAGGTTGTACTCGCCCCGGCGCCCGTTGCCGCCGTGGTCGCGACCTGAGGCCTCGTGCTCCTCGAACAGGTTCTGGATCACCCTGGGCGAGAGCACATTGCCGCTGCCGGAAAGCGCCACGTTGATCGCCTGCGCGAGGTCCTCAGGTGTCGCGTCCTTCAGCAGATAGCCGGATGCGCCGTCGGCCAACGCACGCTTCACGTACGGCGCGTTGTCATACGTCGAGAGCATGACGACCGGCATGTCGGGCTTCTCGACCTTGAGGGCTCGGAGCAGCTCGAGGCCGTCGAGGTCCGGCATGCGCACGTCGACCAACGCGAGGTCGGGGTTGACACCATTGTGGATGTGCTCGAGGGCCGCCGCGGCGCTTTCCGCCTCGGTGATCTCAGCGTCCGGGAACCCTTCCTTCACCACGTAATGCAGGCCACGACGCACCAGCGCGTGGTCGTCCACGATCAGGATGTTCATCCTTCATCACCTCGCCCTCCGACGGGGAGCACGGCGACCACGCGGGTGCCGCTTCCAGGGTTGGATTCGATCTCGATGGTGCCGCCGATCCGTTCTGCTTGGTCGCGCATGAGTCGGAGTCCGAAATGCGGATCCCCGTCGGCATCGGCGGCGACGATGCCGTTGCCCCGGTCCTCGACTTCGATCCGAAGCTCGTCGAGTCCTGCTCTGATCCGTACCGACACCTCAGGGGCGCCGGAGTGCTTGGCCGCGTTGGCCATCGCTTCGGCCACGATCGCGTTCGCCGTTTCGAGCGTTCGATCCGGGACCCGATCCAGCTCGCCCTCGATGGAGACTCGCGCGGGCAGATGCCAGCGCTCGACCAGCTCGTTGACGAAGCTGGCGAGTGGAGGCTCCTGGTGAGGTGTGTCCGCGTCGAGCTCGAACAGGATCTGACGGATCTGCTTCAGGTCGTTCCGGATCGCGACCTCGACCTCGTGCAGGGTCGCCAGGACGTCTTCCGGCTCGTTCCTGATCCGGTGTTGGAGTCCCTGGAGCTCGAGGACGGCGCTCGTGACGGACTGGGTCAGCCCGTCGTGGATGTGGATCGCCCACTTCGTGCGCTCCTCCAACAGCAGCGCATCGACCGTGTGTGCCACGGCCGGGTGCACGCTCTTTCGGTTGCGCAGCGTCAAGCTCGAGGTTGCCACTCTCGTCCTTTCGGTCGAGTCCTTCTGTTGTAGGTCCGTGCCCGGGGGTCGGTCAGGTCCTTTGTGTCTAGGCCAATCCATCGGAAGAAAGGGCTTCTGCCTTGAACGCCCTCTCCGAGGGCTCTCACGGCGTTCCGGCGGCCGTCCGAGAGCCGTTCCGGAGACCCCATCAAGAGAGGAAGAGAAAAGTTGCTAGTAGGGCACTCAAGGCCGTATCCTTGAGGCATCCCTGCCGGGTCGACCTGCGCGGGTGCAACTGAAGACGTTCCCCGAGCGAAGGAGGCTGGGCTGCATGGCACGAGCGGTTGGTGTTGATCTGGGAACGACGAACTCCGTCGTCGCCGCCCTGGAGGCGAGCGAGCCGGTCGTCATCCCGAACGCGGAGGGCTCGCGGACGACCCCCTCGGTCGTCGCGCTCTCCAAGACCGGTGAGATCCTGGTGGGGGAGGTCGCGAAGCGGCAATCCATCACGAACCCCGACAGGACGATCAGGTCCGTCAAGCGCCACATGGGCGACAAGGACTGGTCGGTCGACATCGACGGGAAGGCGTGGACTGCCCAGGAGATCTCCGCGCAGATCCTGAATAAGCTGAAGCGCGACGCGGAGGCCTTCCTGGGCGACAGCGTGACCCAGGCAGTGATCACGGTGCCGGCCTACTTCGACGATGCACAGCGTCAGGCCACCAAGGAAGCGGGACAGATCGCCGGCCTCGAGGTGCTCCGCATCATCAACGAGCCGACGGCGGCCGCGCTCGCCTACGGACTCGACAAGCAGCAGACGGAGCAGACCATCCTCGTCTTCGACCTCGGCGGTGGCACGTTCGACGTGTCGCTGCTCGAGATCGGCGAGGGCGTCGTGGAAGTGAAGGCGACACACGGTGACACGCAGCTCGGAGGCGACGACTGGGACGAGCGGGTCATCGATTGGCTGGTCGAACGGTTCAAGGGGAATTACTCGATCGATCTGTCGAAGGACCGGATGGCGATGCAGCGTCTGAAGGAGGCTGCCGAGAAGGCGAAGATCGAGCTGTCGCAGGTCGCCGAAACCACGATCAACCTCCCGTTCATCAGCGCCGGTCCCGATGGACCGCTGCACCTGGAGGAGAAGCTCACGAGAACGGAGTTCGAGCGCATGACGGCCGATCTGGTCGACCGCTGCCGCGGGCCGTTCGAGCAGGCGATCAAGGACTGGGGCAAGGATGCGAGCGCGATCGACCACGTGATCCTGGTCGGCGGCTCCACCCGGATGCCCATGATCCAGGATCTCGTCAGAGATCTGACCGGTGGCAAGGAGCCGCACAAGGGTGTCAACCCCGACGAGGTGGTCGCGGTGGGCGCCGCGATCCAGGCCGGCGTCCTCAAAGGAGACGTCAAGGACATCCTCCTGCTGGACGTGACCCCGCTGTCGCTCGGTGTCGAGACCAAGGGCGGCCTCTTCACGAAGTTGATCGAGCGGAACACGACGATCCCGACCCGGAAGTCGGAGATCTTCACGACCGCGGACGACAACCAGACGACCGTGGAGATCCACGTCCTTCAGGGAGAGGCGGAGACGGTGATGTCGCCGGGCGTGAAGTCGCTCGGGCGATTCCACCTCACCGGCATCCCGCCGGCTCCTCGTGGCGTGCCGCAGATCGAGGTGGCGTTCGACATCGATGCCAACGGCATCGTGAACGTGAGCGCCAAGGATCTCGCGACCGGCAAGGAGCAGGCGATGACGATCACGGGAGGCACCGCGCTCTCCAAGGACGAGATCGATCGCATGATGAAGGAGGCGGAAGCCTTCGCGGCCGAGGACCACAAACGGCGGGAGGCGGCCGAGGCCCGGAACCAAGGGGATCAGCTGACCTACCAGGTCGAGACGTTCCTCAGGGACAACGGAGACAAGCTCTCCGATGCCGACAAGGCCGAGCTCACGTCGAAGAACGACGAGCTCAAGCAGGCCCTGAAGGACGAGGCGGCGGAGGTGGAGACGCTCCGCTCCGCAAGTGAATCGCTCATGCAGGCCTGGCAGAAGGTGAGCCAGCAGATGCACGAGCAGGCAGCGCAGACGCAGAGCGCCGCCGCAGGCGGCGACGCGTCGGAGACCTCGGCGCCGGAAGCGGACGTGGACGGCGACGAGGACGTGGTGGAAGGCGAGATCGTGGATGAAGGAGGTGCTTCGTGATGCTCGCCAAGTGGGATCTGTTCCGGGACCTCCGGAACGTCGAGGATGAGTTCGACCGGCTCGCCGGTCGTGCCTACTCGCGGGACACATGGGCGCCCGCGTTGGATGTACGGGAATCCCAAGACCGCTGGGAGGTGACGATCGACCTACCGGGTCTGGAGCCGGGCGACGTGAGCGTGACGTTCGAGGACGGCATGCTCTCGATCGCGGGCAAGCGGGAGTTCTCGAAGGAAGACCAGGGCGATACGTGGCATCGGATCGAGCGCAGCTTCGGAACCTTCGCTCGGTCGATCCGGCTGCCGCAGACCGCGGACACTGAGCGGATCGAGGCGTCCTTCGACAAGGGCGCCCTCACCGTGTCGGTCCCGAAGACGGAGCAGGCCAAGCCGCGAACGATCGAGGTG
>JBKKAE010000254.1:0-2801 GCA_046714835.1 Actinomycetota bacterium
CTGCAGGGACAGCGGCTCGCGCCGACCCATCTCCGTGAGGTCGTCGATCTCGTCGACCGTGGTGTCGAGGGCCTTCGCGAGCTCGTCGCGCGAGGGCTCCCGGCCCATCGACTGCGCGAACTGGAACCGCGTGCGGTTGAGCTTCCGCAGCCGGTCGTGGATGTGGACCGGCAGGCGGATCGACCGCGAGCGGTCGGCGATCGCCCGGGTGATGCCCTGGCGGATCCACCACGTCGCGTAGGTCGAGAACTTGAACCCCCGGCGCCAGTCGAACAGCTCGACGGCACGCATGAGGCCGATGTTCCCCTCCTGGATCAGGTCGAGGAGCGGGAGGCCCTGGCCCTGGTACTTGCGGGCCACCGAAACGACCAACCTGAGGTTCGCCATGATGAAACGCTGGCGCGCGGCCTCCGCCGTGCGCATATCGCGGCGGGCCTTCGCGATGCTCTTCTCCGACCGGAGACGGCCGGCACGGAGACGGTCTTCCGCCTCCTTGCCCGCCTCGATCGTCATGGCGAGCTCGACCTCTTCCTCCTTGGTCAGCAACGGCTCTCGAGCCGCAGCCTCCAGGTAGAGGCGCAGGTCATCCGCGTCGTCGGTCCCCAAGGGACGCGCCGGCTCAGGCACTTCGTATCACGCTCCTCACTCGGTCCGTACCCGCTGCGCGGGGGTCGTATCGGGTTTCCCTGTTGTCCGACAGCGCGACCACGTAGGCAAACGTGACTATCCGTCCACTCCGGTCGCTGGATCCCATGGTAGGGGGCCCGTTCTTCTCTGTAAAGCCGAATCGGTGTGGCGGTCTTGTGAAAAAACCCTGCCGCGCACGGATTGCCAGTCCATCCCGGTCCCCTTACCCAGGTGTTTCAACGCCAAACGAGGTTCTGGCATTTCCGACCCCAGCACAATGACCCACGGTCACCCGACCGCTCTGGACCGGCCTTCCGTAGCACGGAAGCTACGCTTCGCTCATGAACCTGCCGGAGCTGCGAAGCGTCGACCTCGAGGGTCCGGTTGCCTACCGGGAATGGGACGGCCCGACGGAGACGACGTTCGTCCTGGTCCACGGCCTCGGCGCATCCCATCTGTCGTGGGTGCAGGTCGGCGAGCCACTTTCCGGCTTGGGCCGCGTGCTCGCTCTCGACCTCCCGGGCTTCGGCTCCTCGCCCCTGAACGGGCGGAGTGCGGGCCTCATGGACCAGCGGCGCACCGTATCGAGGTTCATCGAGAAGCTCGGCGGTGGGCGTGTCGTGCTTGGGGGGAGCTCGATGGGAGGAGCGATCTCCCTCATCCAAGCCGCGGTCGAGCCTTCCGCCGTGGGCGCGATCGTGCTGACGAACAGCGTGTTCCCGTGGAGGTTCAACGCGATCCCGCACCCGCTCATCCTCGCCTCGTTCGGTGTCTACGCGACGCCGGGGCTCGGGGAGCGAGCGGTGTCGTGGCGTCTGCGCCAGATGGATCCGGAGCAGATGGTGCGGCTCAGCCTTCGGGTCCTCGCCGCGGATCCCCGCTCGATCCCCGACGACGTCGTCCGGCTGCTTGTCGACCTCGTCCGCGAACGGAAGGACGACCCCGAAGTCGCGAAGTCGTTCCTCGAAGCTGCCCGTTCGATGCTGAGGCTGGGAAGAAGACCCTCGGTGTCCCGGCGTGCGCTCGACAACGTCACCTGTCCGGTCCTGCTGCTACACGGACGACGGGACCGCCTCGTCCCAGCGGCCTTCGCGGAAGCTGAGCTGGCGAAGCACCCTGCGTGGCGAGGGCGATTCTTCAGCGACCTCGGGCACATCCCGCAGATGGAGGCACCGGGGCGGTGGCTCACCGAAGTCGCCGACTGGTTCTCCGACACACTCGACTAGGAGGGTCAGTCCCACCACCATCCACGACGTTCCTCCACCGAGCGGCTGATATCGGCGAGCTGCCGAACAAGCGACGCGCCATCTTCGGAGCCGACGGCCGCCGCTACCCGCCGTTCGATCTCAGAGACCGCCTCCCTCGCCGACGCAAGGCACTCTCGTCCATCCGGGGTCAGCCAGATGTTTCGCACGCCATGTTCTGTCGGCGCAAGCGCGACGAGACGACCGCGGGCGAGGTTCCGCACGATGCCGTGCATCGATTGCCGGGTCACCCCATGACGCCATGCCAGCTCACCCACGTGAAGCACGGATGTCACGGTGAGCTCCTCCAGCACGTGGAACTGAGCGGCCGTGAGGTCAAGAGGACTCAACGCGACGTCGAGAGCCGCAGCCAGGCTCCGCTCCGTTCGGCGCAGCGTGATCATGAGCCGATAGGGGGAGGGCGAGCTCTCGCTTTCCACCCTGCCTTGATATCCGTTGGTACTGACATCACGAACGTGTCAAGAAGCTGACGGCTGAGTGAGCCATACCCCTCGCCCGAGGCGTCAGGAAGCTGACGGGCCGGCGGCCGCGGCCTTCTCGAGGTCGTCGATCGCGGACTCGATGCCTCTGGCCAGAACATCCAGGTCCGGCACGATGTCCCAATCCGCCGTGAGCCCGAACGCCATCGTGCCCGCCGCAGACGTACACGCCACCGAGAGGCCGCAATCCTCCTTCAGGTTCATCGCGGGGTAGCTCGCCTCCAACGGCGCGCCCGCCAGGTAGAGCGGCACCTGCGGCGCCGGGATGTTCGAGACGACCAGGTTGCACCAACGGGCTTGCGCGATCAGTCGTGCCGCCGTCGCGTGAAGCGCCGGCGGTGCGTACGCGCCGAGCCCGATGATCGCGTCGGCGCCGACCGCCATGCCGGAGTCCTTGATCCGGGCGGTGGCGGCGCGGACGCGCCGAAGG
>JBKKAE010000255.1:0-2793 GCA_046714835.1 Actinomycetota bacterium
AGTTCTACTTCCGCACCACGGACGTCACCGGTGTGGCACACCTGCCCGAAGGGGTCGAGATGGTGATGCCCGGCGACAACGTGGAGATGCGGGTGGAGCTCGACAAGCCGATCGCGATGGAGGAGGGCCTCCGGTTCGCGATCCGCGAGGGCGGTCGCACCGTGGGGGCCGGACGTGTCACCAAGGTCCTGAAGTAGAGGGACGTCGAGGAACGAAGGGCGAGGGGAAGACTCAGTGGCGGGACCGAAGATCCGGATCAAGCTCCGGGCGTACGACCACCGGATGCTGGACGTGGCGGCGCGCGACATCGTCGAGCACGTCACGCGCACCGGCGCCAAGGTGGTCGGGCCTGTTCCGCTGCCGACCGAGCGATCCATCTACACGGTGATCCGCTCGCCGCACAAGTACAAGGACTCGCGCGAGCACTTCCAGATGCTCACGCACAAGCGGTTGATCGACATCGTGGACGCCACGTCCAAGACGGTGCAGGAGCTGCAGCGGCTGAACCTGTCGGCCGGTGTCGACATCGAGATCAAGTTGTAGGAGCGATGGCTGAGACGAAAGGCATCTTGGGCACGAAGCTGGGGATGACCCAGATCTTCGACGACACCCGCGCCGTGCCGGTCACGGTGATCAAGGCGGGGCCGTCCGTCGTGTCCCAGGTCAAGACGAAGGAGACCGACGGCTACGACGCCGTCCAGCTCTCCTTCGGCACCGTCCGGCCTCGCGATCTGACCAAGCCGATGAAGGGACACTTCGACGCGCACGGCGCGACCCCCGGTCGCTACTCGGTCGAGCTGCGGACGGACGACGCAAGCAGCTACGAGGCGGGCCAGGAGATCACGGTCGACGTGTTCAGCCCGGGCGATCGGGTCGACGTCGTGGGTGTTTCCAAAGGCCACGGCACGAGCGGCGTGATGAAGCGCCACGGGTTCCACGGACTGCGCGCCAGCCACGGCACGAAGCGCAAGCACCGGGCGCCGGGGGCGATCGGTGCGTGCGCGACCCCCAGCCGGGTGTTCAAGGGCATGCCGATGTCAGGTCAGTTCGGGAACGTCCGCGTGACGGTCCTCAACCTCGAGGTCGTGCAGGCGGACGCCGAGCGCGGCCTCCTGCTGGTCAAAGGCGCGGTCCCCGGGCCGAACGGGGGCCTCCTCATGGCACGGTCCGCAGTCAAAGCGCTCACCGGTGGGACCCCGTCGGAGAGGAAAGCCTGATGGCCTCCTTCGAGATGCGCGACATCGCCGGGAAGAAGTCCGGATCCCTCGATCTCCCCGCGGAGATCTTCGAGTCGAAGGTGAGCGTGCCGCTGATGCACCAGGTCGTCGTCGCGGGCCTCGCCGGGATCCGCGCGGGCACGCACTCGACGAAGACGCGAGGCGAGGTCCGCGGCGGCGGCCGGAAGCCGTGGCGGCAGAAGGGCACCGGCCGAGCTCGTCAGGGCTCGATCCGGTCACCCCAGTGGGTCGGAGGTGGCGTGGCCCACGGCCCGACGCCGAGAGATCACTCGCAGAAGGTCAACAAGAAGATGCGGCGAGGAGCGCTCCGGTCCGCCCTCACCGACGCCTTGCAGAGCGGCAAGCTGGCCGTCGTGGACGAGCTGGCATGGGACGAGCCCAAGACGAAGCGGGCGACGGGCGTGCTGGATTCGTTCGAGCTCGCGGGCAGGATCTTGCTGGTGCTGCCGGTTCCGACCGAGTCCGGCGCCGTCGAGAAGTCGTTCCGCAACCTGCCGAACGTGAAGATCGCCTACGCGCGTGGCCTGGGCACCTACGACGTGCTGCTGGCCGACCGCGTGCTGTTCACTGCTGCCGCGATCGACGGTCTCACGAAGGCGACGCAGCCGGGTCCCGAGATGCAGGAGACGAAGGCGCCAGAGAAGGGTGAGAAGGCTGAGGAGGTGGCGGAGTGATCAAGTCCCCTCGTGACGTGATCGTGCGCCCCATCGTCTCGGAGAAGTCCTACGCGGGCATCGAGCACAACACCTACACGTTCCTGGTCGACCCGCGAGCCAACAAGACCGAGATCAAGGAGGCGGTCCAGTCCATCTGGGACGTCCGCGTGCTCTCGGTCAACACGCTCAAGCGCCGGGGAAAGATGAAGCGGCGCGGGTACACGCGGGGCCGCCGTCCCGACGAGAAGCGCGCGGTCGTCACGCTCGCCCCAGGCGACAGCATCGAGATCTTCGAAGGTGGAGGTACGTAACCGTGGCCGTTCGCAAATACAAGCCGACGACGCCGGGCCGACGCGGCGCGAGCGTCTCGTCGTTCGACGAGATCACCCGCTCGACGCCCGAGAAGTCGCTGCTGGCCAAGGGCCGGAAGAAGGCCGGGCGCAACGTGCACGGCCGGATCACCACGCGACACCAGGGCGGCGGCACCAAGCGCCGCTACCGGCTCGTCGACTTCCGCCGCAACAAGGACGACATCCCGGCCAAGGTCGCGACGATCGAGTACGACCCCAACAGGAGCTCGCGGATCGCCCTGCTGCATTATGCCGACGGCGAGAAGCGATACATCCTCGCCCCGGACGGCGTCCGCGTCGGCGACACGCTGATGTCCGGCGAGGGCGCCGAGATCCGCCCGGGCAACGCCCTGCCGCTGCGGAACATCCCGGTGGGAACGGTGGTGCATGCCGTGGAGCTGAAGCCCGGCGCGGGCGCTCGTATGGCGCGCTCGGCCGGCACCAGCGTGCAGCTGATGGCCAAGGAAGGGAAGCTCGCGACCCTGCGCCTGCCCTCGGGCGAGATGCGGACCGTGCCGTCGACCTGCAAGGGCACGGTCGGGGTCGTGG
>JBKKAE010000256.1:0-5535 GCA_046714835.1 Actinomycetota bacterium
GGGGGGGCCCGGCCCCCTACCCCCCCGCTTGGGGGGTTGGCCGCGCCCTCGGCCGCATCGTCCCCGTAGGAGGCCGGGATCTCCCACCCTGCCTCCTCGACGAACACCGCGCCGCGGAGCGCCGAGAGTCGTGCGGCGGGCGAGCGCCGGATCGCCTCCCTCATGATCGCAACCTCTGGCCGTGAGGGTCGTAGAACGGAGCGGTGCGCACCGTACCGGTCGTGTGACTGCCGCCGAACTGGATCTCGAACGTGCTGCCGTCGGAGGCGGAGTCCGCCGGGACCCAGGCGAGGTCGATGACGCTCCCCACCGCCGCGCTCCGCCTCGCCGACGTCACCCGCCCGACCCAGGCGCCGTCACGAACCACCGACGCTCCTTCCGGCGGCAGCCACCCGTCGGAGGCGGTGAACCCCACCAGACGCTCATCGGGTCCCCGGTGTTTCAGGTCCCGCAACGCGCGGAGGCCGAGGAAGTCCTCCTTGTCGTCCTTCACCATCCAGCCGAGCCCGACCTCGAACGGATCCGACTCCGCATCGGTGTCCTGACCCACGAGGATGTGCTGTTTCTCGAGCCGCAGGATCCGCTGGGCTTCAAGACCGAACGCCGCAATCCCTCCGGCGCGCCCCGTCTCCATGATCGAATCCCAGAGGTGTTCACCGTACGTCGACGGGAAGTGGATCTCGTAGCCCATCTCGCCCACGAAGCCGATCCGCAGCACGAGGGACGGCACGCCGGCCACCTCCATGCTCGTCGCCGACATATACGGCAAGGCATCCCCGGACACGTCGGCGTCGGTGAGCGCCGCCATGACGCTCCTGGCTCGCGGTCCCGCCAGGTTGACGGCGCCGAATGCACCGGTGACGTTCAGCACGCGGGCGTCGAGCTGCCAGTCGGCGTTCCACCAGGTGATCCATCGTTCGAGCGCCGCCGTGTTGCCCGTCGTCACGGTCACGAAGAACTCGTCGTCCGCCAGTCGGACGACCGCGCCGTCGTCGAGGATCACGCCCTCGTCGTTGAGCATCGCCCCGTAACGGACCCTCCCCACGGCGAGATCCGAGAATCGGCTCGGGTACAGACGCTCCAGCAGCTCGACCGACTGCGGACCCTTGATCCGGAACTTGCCTAAGGTGCTCACGTCGATCAGACCGACCCTGTTCCGGACCGCGTCGACCTCCGCCTCCGGAGTCGTGTAGTGATGCGGCCTTCGCCAGTCGCCCGCCCACATGAACTCCGCGCCGGCAACCGCGTGCCGGTCATGCATCGTCGTCTGCTTGCGCGGCGTCAGCCGGGTGCCGGCCAGCGTGCCCATCTCCACGGGGACCCACGGCGGCCGTGCCGTCGTGGGGGCCGTCTCCGCGAAGGACCGTCCGGTCGCCCGGCCGCACAGCCGCTGGGACGACAGCATGCAGGACTTCCCCTGACACGGACCCATCGTGATCGTGGTGTACCGCTTGAGGAGCTCCATCGAATCGAACCCCTCGGCGGCGGCCGTCTTCAGCTCCTTCGAGGTGACATCCATGCAGAGACAGGCGAACTGCTTCCCGGAGGCGGCCGAGACCTCGGGGGGGAGGATGACCCGGTCCCCTGCTGCCGCGGCTCCCGCCCGAAGCTCCTGGATCTCGGCGCTGTCGATCTCGTATCCCAACGCCGCCGCGGTCTCGAGTCCTGCGAGTCGACCCTGCGCCACCGCGGCATCCGGGGTTCTGCTCCCCGCGACCGCACCCACCGCGTATGTTCGCTCCGGCATCTCGGTGGGGAGGAAGATCTGCATCGCGTCGTCGAACGCGACCCGCGCTCCCGCCTGCGCCAAGAGGTTCGTCGAGGGCATCTGCACGGAGGCGATCGCAACGAGGTCGCAGGCCACCTTCCGTCCGGACGTGGAGCCGGGTGGCCCGACGGTGACCGAGGTCACCTGCCGACGGCCGTGCGCGGAAAGGATCGTCGAGCCCGGCACCACGGGGAACCCCTCGGGCCAACCCCCTTCGGAGCGGAGATCGACGACGGTGACCTCGGCGCCGGCATCCTTCAACGCCCACGCGCTGGAATAGCCGGCGTTCTCGGCCGTGAGGACCACCGCGCGCGTCCCGGGAAGAACGCGGAAGCGATGGAGCAGCAGCTCGACCCCCGACGACAGCATCACCCCCGGCAGATCGTTGCCCGGGAAGACGGCGGACTGCTCGACCGCGCCCGTCGCGAAGATCAGGTGCTTCGCTCGGATCCGATACAGGGCGTCGGGCCCGGCCGCCGCCACCAGCCTGCCGCCGAAGACCCCGAACGCCGCGGTGTTCGGCAGGAAGCGGACACCCGATTCGATCATCTGCCTGACGAGTCCGGATCGGAGGGTCACGTTGGCATCGCCGAGCAGGTGACCGCCGGCCTCGCGGCTCTGCTCCAGGAGCACGACCGTCGCTCCGGCCTTCGCAGCCTCCGCCGCGGCCGCGAGGCCGGCGGCTCCGGCGCCGATCACGACGACGTCGGGATGCAGGTTGATCCGCCGCCGGCGACGGTGATCGGGCTCGTGTGGCACCTTTCCGAGCCCGGCCTTCGATCGGATGAACGGCTCGACGAAAGGCCATGCCCAGCGCGGTCGCTGGAAGATCTTGTAGTAGAAGCCGGGCGGCATCATGAACGAGAGCGTGTTCAGCCATCCGTGGATGTCGCGGTCGACGGAGGGCCAGGCGTTCTGTCGCTCGACTCGCATCCCCTCCCGCACGGGCTCCGTGCACGCGCGGACGTTCGGGATCCCGTCGATCTGCATCAGGCAGTTTGGGCAAGAACCCGTCATGCAGTGCAACCCGCGCGGCCGGTGGTACTTGAACGACCGGCTCGTGATCGTCACGCCGGCGACCGCCAGCGCCGATCCCACCGTGTCTCCCTCGAACGCGGAGATCGTCCGACGTTCGAATCGGAAGCGTAGCGGCCGGTCGCGCCTGATCGCTTCGCCTAGGCGCTCCGGGAGCCGCTCGCTCACGCGGGCGTGGCCTTTCGTCCTTCTTCTCGTTCTTCTGGTCGGTACGTGCGCCTGATCTCGTTCGTGGTCGTATGGCGCTCGGCGAGGAACCATGCACGACATCCGCTCTGGTGCACCCACCATTCCGTCTGCCAGCCGTCGACGTTGCGGCGGAAGTACAGAGAGGCGGCGAGCTCGCGATCGGTCGACGCGGGTCCCGCACGCTTCGTCGTTTCACCCCCGAAAGAGAATTCGAGGGCCTCGCGCGGCCCGCAGTTCGGACACGTGATCAGGAAGGTCACCCCGCTGTCCTCCGACCCGGAGGGTTCGGTCGCCCGGGCCGGCGTGAGAGTAGCGGAGAAACCACGGCCCCCACCAGCACGCTCTTGCCTATGCTCGTGGACGTGGGAAACGCGCTTCGGGTCGACCTCCGGACGACCAGATGGAACGATGGCCCTGCCCGCATGACGGGTACCGCTCCATGCCCCTCATCACCCTCGCCGCCGTCACCACCGCACTCGCCGAGGCCCTGAGCTTCGCGTTCGGGATGACGTGGGAGATCCTCTGGGCGCTCGTCTGGGGTTCGCCCTGTCGGCGGTCGTCCAGGCGATCGTGTCGAAGGACGAGATCACACGTCTCCTTCCGGACGACTCACCCCGGTCGATCACGATCGCGTGCGGCCTCGGTGCCGCTTCGTCGTCCTGCTCGTACGCGGCGGTGGCGCTCGCTCGTTCCCTCTTCCGGAAGGGCGCGAACTTCACCGCCGCCATTGCGTTCGAGTTCGCCTCGACCAGCCTCGTGATCGAGCTCGGCATCATCCTGTGTTTGCTGCTCGGCTGGCAGTTCACCCTGGCGGAGTTCGTCGGCGGCGCGATCATGATCGCGATCCTCACGGTCGTCTTCCGGCTGACGCTTCGGCCCCGACTCCTGGAAGAGGCGCGTGCCCAGGCCGAGCGCGGGCTCGCAGGCTCGATGGAGGGGCACGCCACGACGAAGATGTCGGTGAGCGACGGAGGCCTCTGATCCCAACCTGGTCCTGGGAGAGAACCCTGAAACGGATCCGGCGTACACATGTCCCATGCACCCGGACGTGCGATCCTCCGCGCCTGGGCGTTGTTCGAAGTGCGGCATGGCGTTGGAAGCAATGACCCATCGTGACTGAGACCTGACTTCGACCTCCCTTGGCGCCCCCGGTGCCCCCGGGATTGTCTGGCGCGGAGGGCGCGCCTAGCATGGGCGCCGACAGCCGCCCAGGACCGCGACCCATGGAGGATCGATGACCGAGAAGATGTGGGGTTCCGAGCCTTTCTGGGGGCTCGGCTATGACTGGGATCCTGACTGGGTCTACACCGACAAGCAGAAGGAGCTTCGGGCGACTTTGATCGAGCTCTGCGAGAAGGAGCTCCGTGCCAACGCGAAGCGCTTCGACGACGAACTCATGTTCCCGCGCCGCAACCTCGAGCTCCTCGGCGAGCACGGGTTCCTGGGATTGACGGTGCCGGAGGAGTACGGCGGCTTGGGCGAGGATCACGTCGCCTACTCGATGGTCTGCGAGACGATCGCTCGCTACGGATGCGCCTCCACCGCGATGTGCTACGTGATGCACATGGGGGCCGTGAACGCGATCATGCTCCGCGCCACCCCCGGGCTGATCGACAAGTACATCCGGCCGCTCAACTCGGGCAAGATCGGCACTCTCTCGTACTCCGACCCCGAGACGGGCTCGCACTTCTGGTACCCCATCTCCTCGGGCGCGGAGCGTTCCAACGGCGGATTCAAGGTCCGCAAGAAGGCCTCGTGGACGACGTCGGGCGGCTTCGCCGACTTCTACGTCGTCCAGACGACGAGCCCCGACTTCACCGGCTACGACGACCTCTCCGTCTTCGTCGTGGACGGCGAGCACATCCAGGCCCATCCGTCCCTGTGGGACGCGCTCGGGCTGCGAGGCAACCAATCGGGTCCGATCGAGATCGACAACGTCGAGATCCCGGCAGAGCAGCTCGTGGGACCAACCGGCGACGGGGCCACTTCCAACGACGAATCGGTCGATCCATGGTTCCTGATCGGTTCCTCTTCCGTCTGGAACGGCCTTGCCCTCGGCGCGGTCGACATCGCCAAGCGCCACACGACCCGCAAGAAGCACGTCGACGTGGGCCTGCGCGTCGCCGACTATCCGACCATCCAGGACTACGTCGGCGAGGCCGTGATGGACACGAACGCCTCGCGACTGTTCACGCTCTCCGTCGCGCAGGCGATGGACGGCGCGACCCAGAAGAACACCGTGAACCCCGGACCGGGAGAGCTCGCTCGCGGGAACTTCCTCCACTGGGCCTGGCAGATCAAGTTCGAAGCGGCCAAGAACACCGCGCACGTCGTCGACAAGATGCTCCACGCGTGCGGCGGTTCCGGGTACAAGCGCGACATGGAGCTCGAGCGCTACCTTCGTGACGCGAAGGCTGGATGGGTGATGGGGCCGACCAACGAGGTGCTCCGGCAGTTCGTCGGGAAAGCGGTGCTCCTCGGCTTCGAGGCGCTCGACTACTGGAACCAGTCGTACAACCGCCGAGCCGTCGAGAACGAGGTCA
>JBKKAE010000257.1:0-3312 GCA_046714835.1 Actinomycetota bacterium
AAGGCGTTCTGCGTGTGCTGACTGTGCTCGGCTGCCAGGGTAGCGGCGCGGGCCTCCTCGCCCCCGGCAATCGCCGCGAGGATCGCCTCGTGCTCGGTCCACGATGCCTCGCCCCTGATCCCTGCGACGGCGGAGAAGTGCCAGCGCACGTGCTTCGCGAGATCGGAGAGGATCCCGCGCAACATTTCGTTGTGGGCCGACTCGGCGATCTTCGCATGGAACTCGGTGTTGATCGTGCCCACGGCCTTCAGGTCGCCACGCTCGAGCGCTCGACGCCCCCGCTCGATGAGCTTGCCCAGTCCTCGGTGCTCGGATTCCGTCGCGCGACGGGCGGCAAGTTCGGCGGCACGCTCCTCCAGCGTTTGGCGGAGTTCGAAGACACCCCGAACCTCATCCACGGTGGGGTATCGGACGTAGGCGCCCGCGTGAGGGCGTAGGTCGAGCCAGCCGGCTCGTTGCAGGAGTCGGAATGCTTCGCGGACCGGTGTCCGAGACACCCCGAGATCGGTCGCGACGACATCTTCCACGAGATGTGAACCCGGTGGGTAGGACCGGTCGACGATCTTCCCCTCCAGCTCGACGAACACCCGCTGGGAGAGGACGCCGTTGTCCGAGTCGATCACTAGTGTTTAGTATTGCATACAGCCTGAGCGCGATATGTACGCTCGTTCCGGGATGACGGTGGCGCTGGCCCGGCGCCTACGATACGCACCTCGAGTCGTCCTCCCCGTTTGGTCTCGCAGCGTTCACGCGTGAAGTCAACGGTCTTGAACGTGGCGCGTCCCAGCTCCATCCCCCGGTAGGCTCCCGCTTGGGAGGATGGCCGAGCGGACGAAGGCGACGGTCTTGAAAACCGTTAGCGGGGCGACTCGCTCGTGGGTTCGAATCCCACTCCTCCCGCTTGGCTCCGATGGTGTCCGATGGTGATGGAACCTTCCCGCAAAGGAGCACCGAGTCACCTCGTGAAGCGTAGTTCTCCGCGCTCAACCACACTGTGGGACCTTCCGATGCTTGTGAGGGAGCCTGATGAAGTGACGGATGACGAGCGCGTAGCCGAGCGGATCAGGCAGGAGGCCCGCGTGGCCGGCCTGCGCGACTTCCGCACGCCTTCTCTCGAAGCCGTCGAGCACCGCAGGTTGCAGCTCTGGATCCTCACGGCGATCCTGCTCGTCTCCATCTCTTTGGGCGTGGTCTTCGTGTCGACGTGGCAGACGAGCGTCACACGGGTCTTGGCCGGCACGCCGGTGATGCGGATCGCGATCGTGCTGTTGAGCGTCGCGTTCAGCGTCTACGCGATCGAGAAGGAACGCCATCTCCGCAAGCTCTCCCGCCTCCTGGTCGACGAGCGGGTGTTGACGACGGCGCTGTCCAGTCGTCTCCGCGAGGTGCAACTGCTGCTCGAAGCGGGGAAGGCCATGAACGACGTCCTCGAGCTCTCCGTCGTCCTGGACACGATGCTCGGGAGCGCGATCGAGCTCCTGGGCAGCGACAGTGGTTCGGTCATGTTGCGCGAGAGCGACGAGCTCGTGGTCTCCTGCGCGCACGGGAACGAGCTCGCCGTCGGTCGAAGGGTGCTACTCGGCGAGGGGATCGCGGGCCACGTCGCCGAGTCGAGAGAAGCACTCCTCGTGCAGGGCAAGGCCGACTCGGGCGACTTCCCCGGACTCGTTCCGAACGATCGAGGCGTGCACAACGCCATCAGTGCGCCGCTCATCCACCGGGATGAGCTGCTCGGCGTGCTCAACGTGAACTCCTCCGGCGACCGCGTCTTCACGGAGTTCGATCTCCGCGCGGTGTCGCTCTTCGCCGAGCAGGCCGCCGCTGCGATCGCGAACGCCCGTCTCTACGAGGTCGAGCGCTCACATGTCGAGGAGCTCGCGCATCTCGACCGTATGAAGAGCCAGTTCGTCGCATTGGTGAGTCACGAGCTTCGCGCCCCGATCGCATCGATCATCGGCGCGATCGCCTCCGCCCGGAAGCCCGAGATGGAGGAGCATCGGAGGGAGCTCGAAGACACTGTCGAGCTGGCAGCGTTGCAACTGGGGACCATGCTGGAGGACCTGTTGGTCGCCGCCGAGCTGGAGCGCGGAGAAGCCGCGCGCCGGCTGGAGCCGGTCAACCTGTCGAGGGTGGTCCGAGAGGCGGCGGCGGACCAGGAGCTGCTGGATCGGCAGGTCCAGGTCACGTCGCCGCACGCGGCCGTGGTGGTCTGCGATCGCGCGTACCTCCGTCGGATCCTCGACAACCTCGTGGACAACGCGTTCAAGTACGGCCGTCCCCCTGTGCGGATCGAGGTTGCCGGTGAAGCCGAGCACGTCTGGCTCTCCGTTCTCGATGACGGTCGCGGGGTCGCGGAGGCGGATCGGGAGAAGGTCTTCGACCGTTTCCAGCGTCTCGACGCGATGAACGGACACGGTCTCGGCCTGGGGCTCTCCGTCGTCGAGGGTCTCGTCGAGGCGATGGGTGGCACGATCCGCGCCGAGGAGGCACCGGGAGGCGGGGCGGCGTTCCGCATCAGGTTCCCGCGACCTGCCCACACGATCTTCGGGGACGCCCTCGCCGACGCGGTCGGCTCGGGAAGCCAGGCTCCGGCACAGGCGTCACCCTCCGTATCCTGAGGGTGTGACCGGAACCCCTACGAACGACCTGCTGCTGCGTGCGCTCAGACGTGAGGCAGTGGACCGCACTCCCGTGTGGTTCATGCGCCAGGCGGGTCGCTACCTCCCCGAGTATCGGGAGCTCCGCGGCTCCACGGACATCCTGGACACCTGCCGCCGGCCGGAGCATGTGCTCGAGCTCACGTTGCAGCCGCTCCGGCGCATGCGGCTCGATGCGGCGATCCTATTCTCCGACATCATGGTCCCGGTCGCCGCGATCGGTGTGCCCGTGCGGATCGAGTCCGGGCGTGGCCCGGTGCTGGACGAGCCGATCCGCGACGCCGGCGGTGTGGCGCGCCTCCGCGGACTGGATCCGGATGTCGACGAGCCGTTCGTCTCGGAGGCGATCAGGCTCCTCGTGAAGGAGCTGGAGGTGCCGCTGATCGGGTTCTCGGGGGCACCGTTCACGCTCGCGAGCTATCTGATCGAAGGCGAGCCCAGTCGAACCTTCGCCCGCACCAAGGCACTGATGCACTCTGACCCCGCCGTCTTCGAGCGGCTCCTCGCGGCGCTCACTGATGTCGTGGTGGCACATCTCCGTGCGCAGGTGGACGCGGGCGCGCACGCGGTGCAGCTTTTCGACTCGTGGGTGGGGGCGCTCGACCGAGACGATTACCGGCGCTTCGCGCTCCCTCACACGGGGAGGGTCTTCGAG
>JBKKAE010000258.1:0-8190 GCA_046714835.1 Actinomycetota bacterium
CACCGGCTGCGTCGCGATGATCGACACCTACCGGGCGCGCGCCGCGGTCCGCGAGGTCGGCAAGGCGCTCGGCCTGCCGGAGGTCGAGGTCGGGATGGTGGCGAAGTCGTTCCCGCACATCTCGGCGAGGAACCTCCGGGAGTCGCTCACGCGCCTCCCGGAGCTCGACGGGATCAACCTCCCGATGGCACAGCTGGAGCTCCTGTTCCGTGTGGCCGAGCGACTGGACGGCTTCCCGCGCCACATCGCGCTGCATCCGTGCGGGATCGTCCTGTCTTCCCACGACCTCGTCGACCGCGTCCCGCTGGAGCGCTCCGCCAACGGGCATCGGATGATCCAGGCCGACAAGGACGACGTCGAGCTGCTCGGCTACCTGAAGCTCGACGTGCTCGGCGTGCGGATGCTCTCGTCGATGCGCCATGCGATGGACGAGATCGCGCGCACGACGGGGGAGAAGGTCGACCTCGAGCGGATCCCGCTCGACGACGAGCTCACCTTCGAGATGATCCGTGACTCCGACACCCTCGGATGCTTCCAGATCGAGTCGCCGGGCCAGCGCGAGCTGCTGCAGAAGCTCCAGCCGAGCCGGTGGGAGGACCTGATCGTCGACATCTCGCTGTTCCGGCCAGGCCCGGTGAAGTCCGACATGATCACCCCGTACCTCCGGCGGCGCGCCGCCTTGGAGCGGCCGGTCTACATCCATCCCGACGTGCGACCCGCGCTGCGGGAGACGTTCGGGGTGATCGTCTACCACGAGCAGGTGATGCGGACGCTCGCCGCGGTCGCCGGCTGGAACCTCACCTATGCCGACCATGTCCGCCGTCATCTCGATCACGAGGAGCTCGTGCCCGGGTTCCGCGAGGAGTTCCTCCGGCGCGCGGCGGAACGGAACGTGGATGCCATGGTTGCCGAGAAGACCTGGGACGCCGTCGCCCAGTTCGCCTCGTTCGGCTTCTGCAAGGCGCACGCGGCGGCGTTCGCGGTGCCGACGTATCGGAGCGCCTGGTTGAAAGCGCACTACCCGGCGCACTTCATGGCCGGGATCCTCACGCACGACCCCGGGATGTATCCCCGGCGAGCGCTCCTGGACGACGCGCGCCGTCACGGCATCCCGATCCTGCCGCTGGACGCGAACGTGAGCGAGCAGGAGTACACGGCGGAAGAGGTGGGGGGAGGGGAGTACGGTATCCGGCTCGCGCTCCAGGATGTCCACGGGATCTCGGAGGCAGAGGTCCGTTCGATCCTGATCGCCCGAGCGGAACGGTCTTTCACGAGCGTCGAAGACTTCCTCTGCCGGACGTCGGTGGCGAGGCCGGTCGTGGAGGCGCTCGCGCACGCGGGCGCGTTCGACGCGCTCCGGGAGAGCAACCGTCGCGGACATCTCTTCGCGGCGATCACCACCGAGGCCGCTCGGGAGGGGGACCAGCTGCGGCTGTCGCTCGACGCGCCCGTTGCGACCACGACCGGCTACGGTTCGACCGGCTTCGCCTTCCGGGACTACACCGACGCCGAGGTCGTCCGAGCGGAGCTCGAGGTCCTCGGGTTGGACGCGACCCGGCATATCGCGACCTTCTACGAACCGCTGTTCCGTGACCTCGGTGTGACGTTCTCGCAGGACGTGTGGCGGTGTCGGGCCGACGAGTGGGTGATGGTGGCCGGGGTGAAGGTCTCCTCACAGACCCCGGCGATCCGAAGCGGTCAGCGGATCATCTTCCTCACGCTCGACGACGGCACCGGTCCGCTCGAGATCACGGTCTTCGAGTCGGTGCAGCCCAAGGTCGCCAAGACCGTTTTCCATGCGTTCGCGATGGTGGTGTGGGGACAGGTGCGCAGGACCGGGCTGAAAGGGGTGAGCGTCGTCGCCGAGGACATCTGGGACCTGACGGCGTTGCATAGGGCACGCGCCGATGGCTCGCTCCGCGAGGTGATGGCGGGGCCCGCGCAGCCGCGGAGCCCGGATCGGCGACTCTGGCATGCGAGCCCCGGGTCTGCAGGATGACGGGCTCCGCGGGATGATGTCGTCGTGAGCGTCCTATGACCCGTAGGCCATCCGAGCCGATCCTCCACGTCGACCTCGACGCGTTCTATGCATCGGTCGCGATCCTGAAAGATCCATCCTTGAAGGGGAAGCCGGTGATCGTCGGGGGGACCGGCGCCCGAGGGGTCGTTACCAGCGCTTCGTACGAGGCCAGGCGATACGGGGTCCACAGCGCGATGCCGTCGGTTCGCGCGCGCCGGCTTTGTCCGGACGGGATCTTCCTTCCCCCGGACTTCGACGCCTATCGCGTCCACTCGAACCGCTTCCGGGAGGTCCTGCTCGCGCACACCCCGCTCGTGGAACCGATCTCCATGGACGAGGCGTTCCTCGACATCGGCGGCGCCGTCATCCTGTTCGGCTCGCCGGAGACGATCGCGAAGAGGATCCGCCGAGAGGTCGCCGGGGAGGTCGGCATCACCTGCTCGGTGGGCATCGCGCCGACCAAGTTCGTGGCGAAGCTCGCTTCGGACGGCTGCAAGCCCGACGGGTTGCTCCACGTGCATGCGGGGGAGGTCGCGAGCTTCCTCGAGCCACTCGCCGTGGGGCGACTCTGGGGTGTGGGGGAGAAGACCGCAGAGGTGTTGGGGCGCTTGGCGATCCGGACGGTGGGGGACCTGGGCAGGACGCCCGTGACGATCCTGGAACGGCTCCTCGGAGAAGCGGCGGCGAGGCATCTCACCGAACTGGCGGGCGGGATCGACGATCGGCCGGTCGTCGCGTACGAGCGGCCCAAGTCCATCGGTCACGAGGAGACGTTCGATCGGGATCTGGACGATGAGGAGGAGATCCTGCGAGAGCTGCTGGCGCTCTCCGGCCGGGTGACGGCTCGTCTGCGGGAGGACGGGTATCGATCGAGGACGATCACCCTGAAGGTCCGGCTCGCGAACTTCACAACGCTGACCCGTTCGCGGACGCAGGCCGCTCCCACCGATCTGGGTGCCGATCTCCATCGGATCGTCTCGGAGCTGTACCGAGGTCTGCCGGGAGCCACGCGCCGTGTCCGGCTCCTCGGTGTCCAGGCGGGCGGCCTGGTCTCGGCCGGTGCCCAGCAATTGGCCCTCCAGTCCGGACCTGGGCATACCCAACACTGGGACGACGTGGAGCGCACCGTCGACCGCATCGAGCGCCGTTTCGGCCCCGGCGCGGCGGGTCCCGCGAGCCTGCTCCGCCGGACTCCTCGACGGTAGGTTCCGCTCAGTCGGAACCCCTCTCTATAATCGAGGGAGAAACAGGTCGTTACGACCGGAGGACGCGATGCCCCTCAACGAGAACGAGCAGAAGATCCTCGAGGAGATCGAGCGGCGCCTCTCCGAAGAGGACCCGAGGCTCGTCGAGCACGTCAACCGCACCGACCTCCACTCACACGCCTGGCGTCGGATGAAGATGGCGATCGCCGGGTTCGTCTTCGGTCTCTTGCTGCTCCTGCTGGTCGGCATGTCCGTCTGGATCGCCGCCGGCGGTTTCGTCGTGATGACCCTGTCGGCGTTGCTCGCGTATCGCTACGCCGGCCGTTTGGGGGACGACCGGATGGCCCCGGGCGCCTTCGGAAGGATCGCTGCCCGCGTCGCCGGACGTCTCCGTCCGCCGGCGCCGGGCCGTCCTTCCGACGAGTGATCGACGTTCGCGCGGTCGCGCGTGCCTTCCGCGCACGCGAACGTCGTGTCGATCACACGGTCTGACCACTGCGCTTGCCACGACTTCACCGATGGGTGTACAACGTGCATTCCTTCCCCTGGGTGCGAGTTTGTCGCCGGAGGGCGGGTCTCCCAAGAGAGCCCGTGACGATCGCGCCGGATGGTTCGAATCGTGAGGTGTGGATCGAAAGGGCGCGCGTCCGGATGGAGGGTTTCACCGCGCATCAAGCGTGCAAGTTCACAGGTTGCTCGGCACGTCAGCTCCGCTACTGGGATGAGATCGGGCTCGTGCAGCCGTCGGTCCAGGGCACCGGGGGGCGTCCGGGCGTGCCGCGGCTGTATTCGTTCCGAGATCTGGTCGCGCTTCGCGTCGTGAAGTCGCTGCTGGACGGCGGCATGTCGCTCCAGCGGGTTCGCCGATCCTGGGAGTTCCTCACGAAGAAGGCCGGGCTCACGAAGCATCTCTCCGAGGTGAAGCTCGTGACCGACGGGCAGTCGATCTTCAAGATCTGTCGCCGTGACGGCGAGGTGATGGACGCGCTTCGGGACGGGCAGATGGCGTTCTTCGTGGCGATCGACGACATCGCGACGGGGGTGGAGACCCGGGTTCGCCAGTTCGAGGAGGACCGGGAGAAGTTCGTCCGGGCGCTACGGGCCGCGGCCGCGCATACGGCGACGTCGCAGACCCACGCCGCGGCTCGCTGAGGCTCAGGGGCGTCGGTAGAGCCCCACCAGCCATCTGGCCGGCCCGACGGCTCGCCTGATCTCCCGGATCGCGGTCTCCGCGGCATCGCCCGCGTCCCTCGCCTGCTCACCGTCGGGATCGCGAGGGGAGTACGCGGCCGCCGTCGCCAGCCGCGTCAATCGGTCGAGATCGCCTTTCGAGAGATAGCCGGTCTCCAGCACCTTGCGCCGGTACTCCTCCAAGGTCTCTCCGGGGCCGCGACCGAGCCCCAGCCCCGCCGCACGCTCGGTGAACTGCTCATACGTCACGAGGATCAGCCGCCGGGGCTCACTCGCGGCCCCGCGGCGTCGCATCGCGCGCCGGAGGGCACGAGCCGGCGGGACGACGACAAGGATGACCGCTCCGATGATCGCGGCGATCATCAGCGCGGTTCTCGCCCCGATCGGCGGATCGTTCCGGATGGGCCCGGCAGCGGGAAAGTCGGTGGGGGGCGGTCGTGGGGCGCTCCCGAGCCTGGGGTCGCCCTCGATGCGCTCCCGCTGGCTCCCACCGGGGCCCCCGGCCGCCGTTGCCGTCTCGCCACCAGTCTCGCCGCCCGTCTCCGTGCCCGTGTCGACGGGGGGGTTGTAGCCCACGACCGTCGGGTTCACACGCCTCGGGGTCGGCTCGAACGGCATCCATCCCCAGCCGGGGAAGTAGACCTCCACCCAGGCGTGGGCACGGTCCGTCAGCACCGAATACTGGCCGGTCGTGCGCGTGAGGTTCCCCGTCGCGAAGCCGACGACCACCCGAGACTGGATGCCGATCGAGCGGAGCATCACCGCCATCGAGCTCGCGAACTGCTGGCAGAACCCGGCCCTCGACTCCGTCAGGAACTCGAGGATCGAACGGGTTCCCCAACGGAGCTGCGTGTCCATCGTGTACCTGAACTGCGACGTGTCCTGGAAGTGCTCCTGGATCGCGAACGCCTTGTCGAAGTCGGAGTCGGCCTCGGCCGTCCATCGGAGCGCGATCTCTCGGATCTCCTCGGGATAGTCGGGGAGGGCGAGATACCTGCCGTTCTCGAGCGGGGCCGAGAAGCTCTCCGCCCTGAGATCATCGGCGGTCGGCTGGGCGAGCGACGCTTCGACGGTGTAGCTGTCGCCCGCCTCCAACGGGGCGTCCACCAACGTCGTCCCCGTCGCCGCCACGTACCGAACGGTCCGGCCGGGCACCTCGATCGACGTCATCGGATAGGGCGTGGGCACCCAGTGCTGTGCCAGACCGGCCGCCATGTCGATGATCACCGGATCCGTCGGGCCATCGGGTCGATCAGGCGCCGGCACCGGGTCGCCCGCCTCGAGGATCGCTCCCTGCTCGGCACCCGGCCTCCAGATCACGCCGTCGAAGTCCGGGCTCGCGATCAGCCGGATGTACGTCGGTCGCGAGGCGGTGACGCGGAGCACCTCGACGGGCGTCTCCTGGGTCAGATAGTTCTGCACGGAGACGAGTGGATCGATCGCGACGCGATCGGCCGCCGGCGTGCCGAAGTCAACTATCGCCTTGGATCCGAAGCCGGGGACGAAGATCGGGGCGACGACGGCCGCACCCAACGCGGTAAGCGCGAGGCGCCGTGCCCCCGGGCTCGCGGAGCGAGCGACCCCGCGCCGGGCCGAGGACCAGATCGGACCCCATCCCTGGACCCGTGCCAGGCCGTCGGCGAACACCACGAGCAGCGCGGCCGCCAGGAACGCCACCCCGTAGAGCGGTTTCACGAACTCCTCCAACACGGTGTCGGCGAAAGTCACCAGGGCCACCGGCGGGATGAGCCCGAGGAGCGGACTTCCGGCACGGAAGGCGAGCGCATGGGCCGAGAACACCGCGGCCCAGAGCGAGACCACCGCGGCGAGCAGGAGCGGTCCGATCGGCTCCGCCGGCGCCGCCTGGATCCTCGCCTGCTCGCCGACCACGGCGGCGGCATCGAGCGCCGCGCGAAGTGTGTCGGCCGTCGGGATGCCGTACCACGTGGTCTCCGGGAAGACGATCAGGCCGAGCGCAAGGGCGAGCCCGGCGGCGCTCGCCACCGTCGAGAGCAACAGGCTGCGCCGTTCGAACGCGACCGCGAGACCGGCGGCCGCGACCGCGGCTCCCACCAGCTGCAGGCTGCTCGCCGCCCCGAGGAAGACCCGTCCGAAGGCGAGGGCCGTCGTCGCCGCCAATAGGAGCGTGGCGAGGAGCCCGATCAAACGGTGCGTGCGAGCGGACGTTCCAGCGGTGTGTGCCATCGCTCCTGCAATCTCATCGAGGGAGGCAGGACGATGACGTCCCACCCCGCGCGGGCGAGGGACAGACGGGCCTGGCTGGCCCGCCCTTCGAGCTGGGCCTGACGTTCCGGGGGCAGCCTGAGGGGGTCGGTGGGGTAGATCAGGACGGCGAGCTTCTGCCCGAAGCCTGCGCCGGCACGGATCAGCGGGCCGACCTCGGCGGGGACCGGGGGCGCGGACACGAACACCAGCGAGGTGTCGGGAGACGAACCGGCCCGAAGGTGCGCGAGCGCCGGTCCCATCGACCGAACCTCGGCATGGGACATCCCCGTCAGCGCGTCCATGAAGCGATCCTCGGACAGGGCCGCCGCCGGGAGCTCCGTCGTCGCCAGACGGAGCACGAAGCCACGACGCGCCAGCAAGACGCCGATCGAGGCCGCCGCCGAGACGCCGCGCTCGAACGCGGGCGTGTGGGTCCGACCGAGCGCCGCCGACCGAGTGTCGAGGAACACCAGGCCGCTCGCACGACGCGTCGACTCGTCCTGGCGGATCATCAACTCCCCGGTCCGCGCGACGGAGGGCCAGTGGATCCGGCGGAGGTCGTCACCCTCCTGGTACGCACGCATCGTGTAGTACTCCTGACCCGTTCGGAACAGCTGCCGGGCCCGCGAGGCTCCGAAGGACGGACCGGACGCGGGATCCGGTGCCGCGCCGAGGTCCTCGATCTCGGGGGCCACGAGGAGCTCATCTCGTTCGGGGAACTCCAGGCGCAGGCGCGTAAGCGCGAACGGGTCCGACACGTCGACCACGAGGGGCCCGAGGAGGTACCGGCCGCGGGACTGGGGCACCAGCGTGTAGGTCGCTCGCTCGTGGAACCCGGGGCGGATCCCACCGATCACGAGCCTCGCCGCCCGCCCGAGCGGCGTGGGGAGACGGTCCTCGAGGAGGAGGAACGACGTCGCGATCGGCGACCGGTTCTCCACGTCGAGCGTCACCATGACCCGTGAACCCGGCTTGACGCGAACGTCGGACAGGCGGCGCCGTACCAGGATCCGACGCGCTCCCCGCTTGGCGGCGAAGGCAGCCAGCAAGGGGAGTGCGGCGATGCCGATCGCGATCACCTCGAGGCCCGGTGAACCGAAGAGGCGTGAGGCGAGCCACATCGCGACGCCCGTGGCGAAGACGGTGACGCCACGCCCCGCGAGCATCAGGTGCCCGCGAGCATCATGGACTCACGAGCATGGGGCTCACACACATCAGGGGTTCTCCGCCACGGGAACGTCGACCTCGTCGAGGATCTCCCTCACCAGGACGTCGGCCGAGCGCCCGCTCATGATCGCGTCCGCGGTGACGATGATGCGGTGAGACAGGGCGGAAGGTGCGAGCGCCTTCACATCGTCCGGGATCACGTAGTCCCGTTCCTCCGCGGCCGCGAGCGCGCGCGCCGCTCGCAGGATCATGATCGACGCCCGCGGGCTCGCCCCGAGGTAGACGTCGGAGTGGCGTCGGGTCGCCTCCACCAGCTCGACGATGTACTTCCGGATCGCAGGGGCCGCATGGATCTGCCGAGCCTCTTCGATCATGTCGCGC
>JBKKAE010000259.1:0-2930 GCA_046714835.1 Actinomycetota bacterium
CGACGGTCGCCTCGACCGTCGTGGCGCGCTCGCGGGCGAGCCGCGCCGTCGCCGACATCGGAACGGCGCGCCCCTTCCGCAGGAACGCGTCCGCGGTGAGGACGACCTTCACGTTCGCGTCGTTCAGCCTGACCGCGACTGCGTCCACGCCGAAGCCGCTGAAGATCGGGGCCCATATCGCCCCGATCTTGGAGCACGCCATGACGGCCGCCACGGTCTCCGGCGTCATCGGCATGAAGATCGCGACCGCGTCGCCGATCCCGATGCCCAACCGCCGGAGCGCCCGTGCCAGGCGATCCGTCTGCCGGCGGAGCTCTCCGTAGGTCCACGTGCGCGTGTCGCCGGCTTCCCCTTCCCAGACCACCGCAGGCGCGTCGGGGGTGCTCGCCGCCCACCGATCGACGCACTGATGGGCGAGGTTCACGCGCCCGCCCCCGAACCACGTCGCCCACTCGACGCCCCGTGAGATGTCGCGGACGTGCTGATACGGCTCGAAGAACTCGATGTCGAGATCGTGCACCACCGCGTCCCAGAACCACTCGGCGTCCGCGATCGAACGCCGCACCAGTGCCTCGTAGGTCTCGATCCCGTGCGTCCGCATGAACCGCGTGACGTTGGCGCGCTCGACGTACTCGGGGGTCGGCGACCAGATGATGTCGGTCACGCCGCACACGATACGCGCCGGCGTTCGCCACACCCTCGCGAGGGACGGATGCGGAGACCCTCCTCCTTCGATATACATGGGGCCTATGGGGCTCCGAGTGGGGGTGGCCGGCGTCGGCTGGTCCGGTTTCTCTCCGACGACCGCCGGCATCTCCTACAAGGAGCTGATGTTCGAGGCCGCTCGCCAGGCCTATGCCGACGCCGGACTCGACCCGCGCAGCGAGATCGACTCGTTCGTCTGCTGCTCGGAGGATCTCGAGGAGGGGACGAGCATCTTCGACGAGTACGTTCCCGACCAGTTGGGGGCGGTGCAGCGCCCCGTCCAGACGGTGGCCTCCGACGGGCTGTTCGGAGTGGCGACGGCCATGATGCTGATCCGGAGCGGCGTCGCGTCCACGGTGGCCGTCGAGTCCCACTCCAAGGCGAGCGACATCGTCTCGACGGGGCGGGTCGATCGGTTCGCGATGGATCCGGTGCTCAACCGACCGCTCGGCGTGTCCGCGACCGCGCTCGCTGGGCTCGAGATGCGCCGCTGGCTGCATGTGTCCGGTCGATCGGAGGCCGAATGCGCGGAGGTGGCCGCTCGCAACCGCGACCACGCGCGCAACAACCCACGAGCGTCCTATGCCGACACCAGTGATCCGACACCCCTCTTCGACCCGCTCACCCACGAGCAGGCCGCGCAGCCGGCGGACGGATGCGTCGTCCTGGTGCTCGCCGGCGAGGAGAAGGCGCCGGAAGGCGCCGTGTTCATCGACGGCATCGGGTGGAGCCAGGACGCACCCTCGGTCGAGAGCCGGGAGTGGGATCGTGCCGCGGCCGCCGAGCGAGCCGCCCGGGCGGCGTACGAACGAGCGGGGATCGATCCGTCGGACGTCGAGGTCGCGGAGGTCGACGACACGTATGCGTACAAGCAGCTCCAGCACCTGGACGCACTCGGGTTGGACGGCCTCGACACGGATCGAGTCAACATGAGCGGCGGAGCGCTCGGCGAAGGTCACCTCCGAGAGGCGAACGGGCTCGCACGCGCCCTCGCGTGCATCGAACACCTCCGCGCGGGCGACGCCCGTGTCGGTTTGGCCCAATCGTGGCGAGGGGTTCCTTCCACCTCGGCGGCGGTCGCCGTGATGCGCCGATGAGCCCGCGCGTCGCCGTGGTCGGGGCCGGCATGTCTCGGTTCGTCCGGCGTGCGCAGGAGACCGGCAAGGAGCTGTCGTGGATCGCGACCCGCGAAGCGCTCGCGTCGTGCGAGCTGAAGCTGGAAGATGTCGACGCGGTCTGTCTGACGAGCGCCCCCGACGCGTTCGACGGCGTCCACCGCAAGGGCGATTACCTCGCGGACGGCGCCGGCGCGTGGGCGAAGCCCTACATGCGCACGTATGTGGGAGGCGGCAGCGGCGTGTTCACCGCGATCCAAGGGTGGTACACGGTGGCCTCCGGCATGGCGGACGTTGTCGTGTGCGTGGCCGAGGAGAAGATGTCCTCCTGCCAGCCCCATCCGCAGGGCGCGTTCCTCACGATCTTCGACAACATCCTCGAGCGACCGCTCGGCCCCAACCTGCTCTGGATCTTCGCGCTGGAGATGCAGCGGTACATGCAGGCCTACGGCCTCGACAAGCGGGACATCGCGCAGGTGGCCGTGAAGAACAAGCGCAACGCGGCGGACCACCCGGCCGCGCTCCTCGGCCAGTCGGACATCACGGTGGAAGACGTCCTCGCGAGCGAAACGCTCGCCTGGCCGGTGCAACGTCTCGACGTCTCTCCGATCTCCGACGGCGCGGTCGCCATCGTGATGGCCTCGGAGGACGCTGCGAGGAGGCTCACCGATCGCCCTGTGTGGGTGCAAGGCGTGGGCTGGAACCTCGATAGCACGTACTGGACGAACCGCGACCTCGCCTACCCGGAGTACGTCGAGAACGCGGCACGGATGGCCTACGGGATGGCCGGGGTGAACGAACCTCGCAAGGAGATCCATGTCGCCGAGCCCTACGACCCCTTCGACTACAAGGAGCTGCATCACCTCGAGGGATTACTGCTGTTCGATCGGGGGAAGGCCCCGGAGGCTGCCGCGGCAGGCGTCACCGCCCGTGACGGCGACCTCCCGTGCTGCCCGTCCGGTGGGCTGCTCGGCGTCGGGAATCCGATCGCGGCGGCGGGCCTGATGAAGATCGCGGAGCTCTTCTGGCAACTCCGGGGCGAGGCCGGCGCCCGGCAGGTCCCGGGCACCCCCGAGCGCGGCGTCGCGCAGGCATGGGGCGACCTGATGC
>JBKKAE010000260.1:0-9941 GCA_046714835.1 Actinomycetota bacterium
GATACTTCCCAGGACCTCCGTAGGTCCAACGGGGGAGATCGACGCTCAGGCAGCGCCGGCCGGGGGGGCTTCGAGCCGTTCGCCGCGATGGTGAGGGATGCAGAAGGATGCTCGCGTGCCGCCGCCCGGCAGCGGGTCGACCCACATGATCCCGCCGTGCTCGACGACCAGTTGCCGCGCCAGGTGAAGGCCGGTGCCGACGCCGGACTTCTCCTTGTGCAGGACCCCTTCCCCCGTGGAGAAGGGCTGTTCGAACGCCCGGGTAGCGACCGCGCGGTCCATGCCCTCGCCTCGGTCCGTCACCATCACCGTCACGCCTTGGACGAGATCCCTCGCCACCAGCTCCACGGCACGGCCGAACGGCGAGTATCGGCAGGCGTTGTCCAGCAGTTCGCGGACCACCGACCCGAGTCTCGGCCCATCGGCGATGCAGATCAGGCCGTCGGCCACTTCGGCAGCGATGGGGATCCCGGGGTAGCGCATCCGAACCTCGTCCAGAGCGTGCCGCACCAGTGGTGCCAGGTCCGTTTCCACGAGACTGAGCTCGAACGTGCCACGCTCCAGCTCGGAGAGCGTGATCAGCTCGTCCACGATCCCCATCAACTTGTCGAGCGAGCCCGTGAGCTGATCGAGGAATTCGGTCTTCTCCTCGTCGGGGACCACCGGGTTCTTCAGAACGTAGGCGATGCCCTTCGCCACGGTGACCGGCGTCCGGAGCTCGTGAGAGATGTTGGCGAGGAAGTCGGCCTTCGCGGTCGAGCCTTTCGCGACGTCGTCGCGAACAGCGAGCACCTCGGCCTCGAGCTCCCGCGAGCGGCTCACCGCTCGCGCGAGCTCGGTGGAGAGCAGCCCGGCTACCTGTCCTGACAGCGTCACCGCGCCGGTGGACGCCGCCCGGATCGCCCGGATGGAGTCCTCGATCGGGTCCTCCTTCAGCACGTACCCGGAAGCGCCGGCGGCAAGAACCTCGGTCACCCGCACGGGATCACGGACGACGGTATGCGCGACGAACCGCGAGCTCGGGGAGGACGCGAGGAATCGCTTCACGAGCTCCGCGCCACCCAGCCCCTCGAGGGTCAGCTCGGAGACGATCACGTCGGGCCGCGAGCGCACAGCGGCCTCGACGCCTCGGAAGGCATCGGTCGTGACCTCGACCTCGAGATCGTGCTCCCGGAGCAGGTGGTACTGGAAGCGGGCGACCTCATCGGGCGTGTCGCAGAGCAACACGGTGGTGGGCATCTTCAGGGGTATCGGCGCTTCGGGGGGGCGGTTGAGGTGGGCGGGTCAGTGGACGATGCCCATACGGATGGCGATCGCCACCGCCTGAGCGCGATCCTTGGCCCCGAGCTTCTCGAAGATCCGCTCGAGATGGGTCTTCACCGTGTGGGGCGAGATCCCCAGGTCGCTCGCGACCAGCCTCGTGGTGGAGCCGTCGGCCACCTTCTGGAGGATCTCCCGCTCCCGCTTCGAAAGCGGTGTGGACTTCGAGCCTCCGCTCTCCGCGAGGTGGACCTCCTCGATGAACGTCTTGGTGAGCTGCGGGTGGATCACCGCATTCCCCTCGACTGCGTTGCGGGCCGCGTCGACGAGCGAGTCCGGCGAGGCGTCCTTCAAGAGGTATCCCGAGACGCCCGCCTGGATCGCCTCGGAGATCGCGCCCCGCGACTCGTCGATCGTGATCAGGATGACCCGGGTCTCGGGGGCCGCCTCGCGGATCCGGCGGGTGGCCTCGATCCCGTCCATCCCGGGCATCCGGACGTCCATGAAGACGACGTCCGGCGAGAGCTCCTTGGCGGCGACGACAGCTTCCTCGCCACTTGCGGCCTCACCGACCACCTCGACCGCGTCGTTGGACATCGCGAGCGCCTCACGCAGACCCTCCCGCGTGACGGGGTGGTCGTCCACGATGAGTGCCCGGATCGGAGCCGTCGATGGAGCCATCGCTAGGGAGCGCTCCTCTTCATGCGCCTTCGGGGTCGAGGGCGGTAGTCTGGGTGCTAAGGATAGTTCGGATCTGGATCGAGGTATGCATGCCTGAGAGCGAAACTGTGATACCGCAAACGCATGAGGCGCCCGCGCCCCTGGAGCCGGTGCCCGGCGCATCTGTGCCCACGACAGGTGCTTCTGCTCCCACGAACGGAGAGGCGCCCTCGGAGGACGAGGTGCTCGAGGCGTTGAAGAGCGTCATCGACCCGGAGCTGGGCATCAACATCGTCGATCTCGGTCTCGTCTACGAGGTCGACATCGCCGAGGACGGCGACGTGGACATCCAGTACACGCTCACGACGATGGGCTGCCCGATCGGTCCGCTCATCGAGGACCAGATGCGCGCGTTCCTCGCTCCGGTGCCCGGCGTCGGTGAGGTCAGGCCCGAGATGGTGCTCCGTCCCGCCTGGACCCCCGAGATGATGTCGGACGAGGCGAAGGCCGCTCTCGGGATGTTCTGAGCGAAAGGAGTACCGATGACGGACTACGCGAAGCCCGACGTGCTCGTGAACACGGACTGGCTGGAGGAGCACCTCGACGATTCCGCGGTGCGGGCGATCGAGGTGGATGAGGACACCGAGGCGTACAAGATGGGGCACGTCCGAGGCGCCGTCGGGTGGAACTGGACGACCGACCTGCACTTGAAGGTCGGCCGGGACTACCGGGATCAGGCGGGCTTCTCGGAGCTGTTGTCGGCGGCCGGCGTCGGTCCCGACACGACGGTCGTGTTGTACGGCGGCAACAACAACTGGTTCGCCGCATACGCGTACTGGCTCCTGAAGCTGCGCGGCTTCGACAACGTGAAGCTGCTCGACGGCGGTCGCAAGAAGTGGGAGCTCGAGAGCCGTGAGCTGACGCAGGACGCGCCCTCATACCAGCCGACCGGGTTCTCCATCTCGGGGTCGGAGCGGCCCGAGATCCGCGCGCTGCGGGACGAGGTGCTTTCGAAGGTGGAGTCGGGCACCGGCTTCGTGGACGTCCGCTCGCCCGAGGAGTTCCGGGGCGAGAAGCTCGCGCCCGACCACCTGCCGCAGGAGCAGGCGCAGGTGCCCGGGCACATCAAGGGCGCGGCGAACATCCCGTGGGCGAAGGCGGCGAACGAGGACGGCACGTTCAAGTCCGCGGACGAGCTCCGCGAGCTGTACACGGCCGAGGGGATCACCGGCGACGGTGAGGTGATCGCGTACTGCCGGATCGGCGAGCGCTCCTCACACACCTGGTTCGCATTGCAGGAGCTGCTCGGGTTCGAGAACGTCAAGAACTATGACGGGTCGTGGACCGAGTACGGCTCGCTCGTCGGAGCCCCGGTGGAGCTCGGATGAGCGAGGCCGAGAGCCAGCTCCCGGCCATCCTCGAGGCGAACCGCACTTTCGCGGCGTCGTTCGACGAGGGAACGCTCGAGATCCCGCCGGCTCGCGCGGTCCTCGTGCTCACCTGCATCGATGCTCGATTGGACCCGGCGAGGATGCTCGGTCTGGAGGTCGGAGACGCCCACGTCCTTCGGAACGCCGGCGGGCGCGTGACCGACGATGTGATCCGCTCCGCCGTGATCTCGAGCTGGTTGCTCGGGACTCGGGAGTTCCTGGTGATCCACCATACGAACTGCGGGATGACGCTCTTCACCGATGACGTCCTGCACGGCATGATCCGGGACGCCACCGGGATCGACGTGGGTGATGACGAGTACCTCTCGTTCTCCGATGTGGACGAGAGCGTGCGCGAGGACGTGGCACGGCTACGCGACGTGAAGACCCTGCCCGAGGGCGTCACGGTCGCCGGGCTCGTGTACGACGTAGGCACCGGCGAGCTGCGCGAGGTCGAACCGGCCGCCTAGTTGAACCCGCGCTTGTCCTGCTTGAGGGCGGTGTCCACGCAGAGCGCCGATGCCACCACCAGCGAGCGCAAGGGCTCGGGCAGCTCCTTGTGGATCTGCACGACGTAGTGGTCCGCCGTCGTGAACGCGGTCCTGGCCAGTCCCTCCCACGTCTTGGTGATCCGGCCGATCTCGGTGTCCGACTCGTCCTTGATCGAGAAGTTCCAGGCCCGCCAGTTCTCGCCCTGGATGCCACCCACGCGCTTGCCGTCGGCTTCGATGCCGAACCGGATCTTGCCGACCACGTTCTCCTGCACGATCCGGCCCAACTCGGACCCGTCGGGTCGCGCGACGACGATCGTGGACTTGAAGACCTTCCTCGGCCTGGTGAGGGTGAGCTGCGTCGCCCCCGACGCGTCGGTCACTTCGAGCGTGTGGGTCATGAACTGATCGACCGATGACACCAGCCGCAGCGCCTTCTTGAGGGTGGTCTGACCCGTCTGCCGCACGGCGCCGAGCTGCTTCCCCGCGGCGTCGAAGACCGAGTACTCGTTGGTCAGCTCGATGATCTTGGTCTTCTGGTTGACCACGAGCACGGGCTCCGTGAAGAGGGTTCCACCGCCCACGAACGCTCCCGAGGCCGCCGCTCGCTCGACCTGGCCTTGCACTCGCCGCTCGTCGTCGTTCACCGATGCCTCCTCGCCTCAGACGAGCGGACGCTACCATCCAGTCCTCCTCGGGAGGCCGGGTCGAGGGAGCGGTCCGGGACCCGGGGTGAATCCGACCTGCTGGATAGACTTAGCGGGTACCCTGTAGGGGACCGCCGAAAGTCGATGTGAGGGAGTGACATGGCCGTCAGCCAGGAAGAGCATCTCGAGGAGCTCTCCAAGGGATACCGTTTCGACTGGAAGGACCCCTCCCACTCGGTGTTCGAGCCGAAGCGGGGTCTGTCGGCACAGGTCGTCGAGGAGATCAGCGAGCTCAAGTCCGAGCCCGACTGGATGCGCAAGTACCGGCTGAAGGCCCTGAAGCACTTCGAGAGCCGCCCGATGCCTTGGTGGGGCGCCGATCTGTCGGACATCGATTTCAAGAACATCTACTACTTCATCCGGTCCACCGAGAAGCAGGCCCAGAACTGGGAAGACCTCCCCGAGGACATCCGGGGCACCTGGGACAAGCTCGGGATCCCGGAGGCGGAGAAGAAGTACCTGGGCGGCGTCTCGGCGCAGTACGAATCCGAGGTGGTGTACCACAAGATCAAGAAGGAGCTGGACGACATCGGTGTGATCTTCACCGACATGGACTCCGCGCTCCGCGACTACCCGGATCTCGTGAAGGAGTACTTCGGGACGATCATCCCGCCCAACGACAACAAGTTCGCGGCGCAGAACACGGCCGTCTGGTCCGGCGGCTCGTTCATCTACGTCCCGCCGGGCGTGGCGGTGGACATCCCGCTGCAGGCCTACTTCCGGATCAACGCAGAGAACATGGGTCAGTTCGAGCGGACGCTGATCATCGCCGACGAGGGCTCGTACGTGCACTACGTCGAGGGCTGCTCGGCACCGATCTACACCAGCGACTCGCTGCACTCCGCGGTCGTGGAGATCGTCGCGAAGAAGGGCGCCCGCGTCCGCTACACGACGATCCAGAACTGGTCTACCAACGTGTACAACCTGGTGACCAAGCGCGCGGCGGCCTACGAGGACGCCGTGATGGAGTGGATCGACGGCAACATCGGCTCGAAGGTGACGATGAAGTATCCCTCCATCTACCTGCTCGGCAAGGGCGCCCGCGGCGAGGTGCTGTCCGTGGCGTTCGCCGGCAAGGGCATGCACACCGACGCCGGCGGGAAGGCGATCCACGCTGCGCCGTACACCACCAGCGTGATCAACTCGAAGTCCGTCTCCAAGGACGGCGGCCGCACCGGCTACCGCGGTCTCATCCGGGTCGAGCCGGACGCGCACCACGCGAAGTCCACGGTCCGCTGTGACGCCCTGATCCTGGATGACGAGAGCCGCTCGGACACCTACCCGTACATCGAGGTCGAGGACGAGACGGCCGCGCTCGGCCACGAGGCCACCGTCTCGAAGGTAGGGGACGACCAGCTCTTCTATCTGATGAGCCGCGGGCTCTCCGAGGCCGAGGCCACCGCGATGATCGTGAACGGCTTCATCGAGCCGATCACGCGGGAGCTCCCGATGGAGTACGCGGTCGAGCTGAACCGCCTGATCGAGCTCCAGATGGAGGGCTCGGTCGGGTAGGAGGGCTCGGAAGCGGCCGGCAGAGGCTGGCCCGATCTCCCCGGAGGCACCAGCACGGTTGGCGAATCCGACCCCTCCAGTAGGATTCCCTTATGAGCGCGGTGAGCACGACTACTTTCGACGAGCGAGCCCTCGAGGCACTCCCCGAGGCGCCGGCGTTCATGTCGAAGCTGCGCCTTGAGGCCTTCGAGCGGTTCGGCTCCCTCCCCGTCCCCTCCCAGGAGACCGAGGAGTGGCGATACACCGACCTCTCGAGCTTCGAGCTCGATTTCACGCCCCATGTGGAGGGTGGTGATACCGCAACGCATCTGGACCAGGTGCCGGCGCACCTCCTGGCCGCCGCGGGCGACGTAAGCGCTCGCACCGGCCTCCTGATCCAGCACAACTCGACGACCACGATCGCCCACCTCGATCCAGCGATCCGCGACGGCGTCCACTTCGAGAGCATCGACGCCGCCGTGGTCGACCACCCGGAGCTGGTGGAGCCCTACCTCCATACGCTCGTGCCGTTCGACAGAACGAAGTTCACCGCGCTGCACGCCGCGTTCCGCACCGGCGGCACGTTCGTCCTCGTGCCGAGGGACACCGCGATCGAGCTCCCTCTCCAGGCGCTCACCTACCTCGACGCCGACGGCGCCGCGATCTTCCCCCACACGCTGCTCATCGTGGAAGCGGGCGCGGAGGTGACGTTCATCGATCGCTACGTCTCGCCGGACCTCGAGCGCGCGATCAGTAACGCGATCACGGAGATCTACGTCGGCGACGGCGCCCACGTGCGCTACGTCTCGATCCAGGAGTGGGGGAGCGGCGTGACGCACCTCGGGATCCAGCGCGCGACCGTCGGGCGAGACGCCACCCTTCGGACGCTGAACATCGGGTTCGGCGCGTCGCTCGCACGGGCCGAAGCCGAGACGGTGCTCGCGGCGCCGGGCGGCTTCTCCGAGATGCTCGGGGTCTTCTTCGCGGACGGGGACCAGCATTTCGACCACCGTTCGATCCAAGACCACGTGGCGCCCAACTGCACGAGCGACCTCCTCTACAAGGGCGCGCTGCGCGACCACTCCCGGGCCGTGTACAGCGGCTGGGTCCACGTCCGTCCAGACGCCCAGAAGACGAACGCGATGCAGACCTCGCGCAACATCGTGCTCTCCGAGCATGCGAAGGCCGACGCGATCCCCAACCTCGAGATCGAGGCGAACGATGTCCGGTGCGGCCACGCGGCGAGCGTCGGTCCCGTCGACGAGGATGCGATCTTCTACTTGATGAGCCGCGGCATCCCTCGTGCGGAGGCCGAGCGCCTGATCGTGTCGGGCTTCTTCCAGGAGGTGCTCGACCGCGTGAAGATCGACGAGGTTCGGGAGGGCGCCGAGCAGGCGATCCAGGACGAGCTCGCGCAGGGGCTGGGGACCGATGTCCAGCCGAAGGTGTCCGCATGACGGCGCGGGTCAAAGTCTGTGAGTCCGCCGACGTCCCGCCCCCCGGTGAGGCGAAGCGCTTCCCGGTCGACGGCCGGCTCGTCGCCGTGGTGAATCTCGGCGACGAGGGACTCCGCGCGATCGACGCGATCTGCAGCCACGCGAAGTACTACCTGGACGAGGGCGAGGTCGACGTCGACTTCGAGACGATCGAGTGCCCGAAGCACGGCTCCAGCTTCGACCTGAACAGCGGGAAGCCGCGGAGCCTGCCGGCCACCGAGCCGATCGAGGTCTTCCCCATCATCACCGAGAACGACGACGTCTACATAGAGGTGTGAGGACATGAGCGAACAGAACGGTCGCGCGACCCTCGAGATCCGAGATCTCCGAGCGGAGGTCGAGGGCAAGGAGATCCTGAAGGGGATCGACGTGACGGTGACGCAGGGGGAGACCCACGCGTTGATGGGTCCCAATGGCTCGGGCAAGTCGACCCTGTCCAACATCATCATGGGCCGGCCCGGCTACGTGGTGACCAGCGGTGACGTCATCTTCAAAGGCGAGAAGATCACCGGCCTGACCACGGACCAGCGAGCCAAGCGCGGACTCTTCCTCGCGCTCCAGTACCCGACAGAGGTCCCGGGCGTCAGCGTCGTGAACTTCCTGCGGACTGCGTACCAGGCTGTCAAGGCCGAGCAGATCAGCGCCCTCGCGTTCCGCAAGCACATGAAGGAGCAGATGGAGCGGTTGAGCATCGAGGACGCGATGGTCCAGCGGTACGTGAACCAGGGATTCTCCGGCGGGGAGAAGAAGCGCAACGAGATCCTCCAGCTCGCGGTCCTGCAGCCGGAGATCGCGATCCTCGACGAGACCGACTCGGGTCTGGACATCGACTCGCTGAAGCTGGTCGCCGGCGGGGTGGCGGAGCTCGTCGGTCCCGAGCTGGGGGTGCTGCTGATCACCCACTATCAGCGGATCCTCCACTACATCAAGGCGGACCGGGTCCACGTGATGATGCAGGGTCGTATCGTGAGGTCTGGCGGTCCCGAGCTCGCGAGCGAGCTCGAGGAGAAGGGCTACGAGGGGATCCGGGAAGAACTCGGCATCGAGGAAGGGCCGGAGGCGAAGGCGTGAACGGGAACGGGGTGGGAAGAGAGGTTCTGGACGTCGAGCGGATCCGCCGCGACTTCCCCATCCTCGAACGCGTCATCAACGGGCACCCGCTGGTCTACCTCGACTCGGCGGCCACGTCCCAGAAGCCACGTCAGGTGATCGACGCCGTTTCCGACTTCTACGCCAACCACAACGCGAACGCGCATCGCGGGATCTACACGCTGGGGGAGGAGTCCACCGAAGCCTTCGAGGGCGCCCGGGCCAAGCTGGCACGCTTCTTCGGCGCCCCGGATCCGCGAACCATCGTCTTCACGCGCGGCACAACCGAGTCGATGAACCTCGTCGCCCAGGGGTGGGGACGGAAGTTCCTGAAGGAGGGCGACGAGGTCCTCCTCACCGACATGGAGCACCACTCGAACATCGTCCCCTGGCAGCTCACCGCCCAGGTGACCGGCGCCGTTCTCCGCTACATCCCGCTCACCGACGACGGGCAGCTCGACCTGTCGGAGCTGGGCTCGCTCTTGAACGAGCGGACCAAGATCCTGTCGGTGACCGGGATGTCCAACGCGCTCGGGACGATCACCCCCCTCGGGCAACTGGTCGAAGCCGCCCATGCCGTGGGTGCGGTCGTCGCGGTGGACGCCGCGCAGCTCGTTCCGCACAACGGCGTGTCCGTCACCGAGCTCGACTGCGACTTCCTCGCGTTCAGCGGCCACAAGATGCTGGGACCGACCGCGAGCGGCGGCCTGTACGCGAAGGCCGAGCTCCTCGAGGCGATGGATCCGATGTTCGGGGGCGGGGAGATGATCCACGAGGTCTTCCACGATCATTCGACCTGGAAGGACATCCCGTACAAGTTCGAGGCCGGGACGATGCAGATCGCCCAGCAGGTGGGCTTGGGCGCCGCGGTCGACTACCTCGAAGCCCTGGGGATGGACGCCATCCGCGCTCACGAGGAAGAGATCACGCGGTACGCGCTGGACCGGCTGCTGTCCGTCGACGCCACCGTCTACGGGCCGAAGGACGCCGCCGCGCGAGGGGGCGCCGTCAGCTTCTGGTACCGAAACGTCCACCCGCACGACCTCGCGACGGTCCTGGACGCCGAGGGGGTGGCCATCCGTGCCGGCCACCATTGCGCACAGCTCGTGATGCGCCGATTCGGCACCCCCGCGACGGCACGCGCCTCCTTCTACGTGTACAACACACGGAACGAGGTGGACGTGCTGGTGGAGGCGCTCGCCAAGGCGGAAGAGTTCTTCGCTCACTAGCGTTCGGAGGAGACGTGGCGCTCGACGACATCTACAAGGAAACGATCCTCGACCACTACAAGAACCCGCGGAACAAGCGCGAGCTGCC
>JBKKAE010000261.1:0-5824 GCA_046714835.1 Actinomycetota bacterium
CACCCCCCGGGGCCGGCGCCGCGCGCGGCCCCCCGGCCCCTTCAGACCTTCGAGAAGTCCCTAGAAGTCCATGTCGCCGCCGCCGGGCATGGCGGGAGCGGCCTGAGCCTTCTCGGGCTTCTCGGCGACCACGGCCTCCGTGGTCAGGAACAGCGCCGCGATGCTCGCGGCGTTCTGCAGCGCGGACCTTGTCACCTTGGCGGGGTCGACGACGCCGAACTTGTACATGTCGCCGTACTCGCCGTTGGCCGCGTTCAGGCCCTGGCCGGGATCCAGCGAGCGGACCTTCTCGATCACGACGCCGCCCTCGAGCCCGGCGTTGTGGGCGATCTGCTTCAGGGGCTCCTCCAGGGCACGCCGGACGATCGTCGCGCCGGTGAGCTCGTCACCTTCGAGATCGACCTTGTCCAGAGCGCTCTGCGCGTTCAGGAGCGCGACGCCGCCGCCGGCGACGATGCCCTCCTCGACCGCGGCCTTCGTGGACTGCACGGCATCTTCGATACGGTGCTTCTTCTCCTTGAGCTCGACCTCGGTGGCCGCGCCGACCTTGATCACCGCGACGCCGCCGGAGAGCTTCGCCAGCCGCTCCTGCAGCTTCTCGCGGTCGTAGTCGGAGTCCGTCTTCTCGATCTCGGACTTGATCTGGTTGATCCGGCCCTTGATGTCCTCGTCCTTGCCGGCGCCCTCGACGATCGTCGTCTCGTCCTTGGTGACCACGACCTTGCGGGCCTGTCCCATCAGATCGAGCGTGACGTTCTCGAGCTTCAGGCCGACCTCCTCGGAGATCACCTGGGCCCCGGTGAGGATCGCGATGTCCTGGAGCATCGCCTTGCGGCGATCGCCGAACCCGGGCGCCTTGACGGCGACCGACTTGAACGTGCCCCGGATCTTGTTGACCACGAGGGTGGCGAGGGCCTCGCCCTCCACGTCCTCCGCGACGACGACGATCGGCTTACCGGTCTGCATGACCTTCTCGAGCAAGGGCAGCAGATCCTTCACCGCCGAGATCTTCGAGTTGGCGATCAGGATGTACGGCTCTTCGAGTACCGCCTCCATCCGCTCGGGATCGGTGATGAAGTACGGCGAGATGTAGCCCTTGTCGAAGCGCATGCCCTCGGTGAACTCGAGCTCCATACCGAAGGTGTTGGACTCCTCGACGGTGATGACGCCGTCCTTGCCCACCTTGTCGACCGCCTCGGCGATCTTCTCGCCGATCTCGGGGTCGGCCGCGGAGATCGCGCCGACGTGAGCGATGTCGTCCTTGGAGTCGACCTCCTTGGCGGAGTTCTTGATGGCCTCGACGGCGAGCTCGACCGCCTTCTCGATGCCTCGCTTGATCGACATCGGGTTGGCGCCGG
Source organism: Actinomycetota bacterium (assembly GCA_046714835.1). GTDB lineage: Bacteria > Actinomycetota > UBA4738 > UBA4738 > HRBIN12 > JAJNBA01. Next base: position 1,359 of record JBKKAE010000261.1, read on the forward strand.
CCGCCACGTTGCGCAGCCCTTCCTTCACGATCGCTTGCGCGAGCACCGTCGCCGTCGTGGTCCCGTCGCCCGCGACGTCGTCGGTCTTCTTGGCGACCTCCTTGACGAGCTCGGCCCCGATCTTCTCCATCGGATCCTCGAGCTCGATCTCCTTGGTGATGGAGACACCGTCGTTGGTGATGGTCGGCGCACCCCATTTCTTCTCGAGCACCACGTTCCGGCCCTTGGGGCCGAGCGTGATCTTCACGGCGTTCGCCAGTTGGTCCATGCCTCGCTCGAGCGCGCGTCGCGCGTCCTCGTCGAAGCTGATGAGTTTGGGAGCCATCCGCTCGTGACCTCCTTCGTTTCCTTGGGCTTCGTTTCCTCGGGCTTCGTTCTCTTGGGGCTTCGTTCTCTTGGGGCTTCGTTCGGTTGGGCGTCCCTGTCGCCTGTCAAGCTGAGGTGCGGACTGCTAGCACTCGGGACACCCGAGTGCTAACGATTCTATGGGCCGCCCCACGCGAGTGGCAAACGGCTCGGTCGGGCGCCCCGTCGCTCTCCTGGGCTCCGCCGGCCTGCCGCGCTCCCCGGCCGCCCCTCGGGGCTATCCTCTGCGCCGATGAGCCCCCGGCCGGACTGGACCCTCCGATTCACCCACCCGACGATCGAGGAGATCGCCTGGTCGCCTCAGAAGCCGGATCGTCTGGCGGCGGTGACGACCGAGGACGGCAGCACCCAGGCCTGGTCGTGGGATCTCCGGTCGGGAGAGCGCCGCCGTGTCTCACATGGGGGTGTCGGCGCGGAGGAAGCGCACATCGTCCCCGACGGGTCGGGCATCGTGTGGTGGTACGACGAGGTCGGGAACGAGCGCGGGCGGTGGATGGTGTCGCCGTTCGAAGGCGGCGACGCCCGGCCGCTCTTCCGAGGCTTCCACGACGGATGGATGATGGGCCTCTCCCTGATCGACGGGGGTGTCGCGGCCGGGCTCGCGATGGACGAGGACTATCGCGTGTTCGTGTCCGTCGGAGACGAGCCCGCGCGTGAGCTCTACCGGAACCCGGAGTCCGCCGGAGTGGGGAGCGAGTGGCCGCAGGGCGGCGGCGGTCTGTCGCCCGACGGCGCGCTCGTCTGCATCCATCACTCCGAGCACGGCGACATCGACCGGCAGGCTCTCAGGGTCCTGGACAGCCGATCCGGCGAGACCGCGGGCGATCAAGTGGACCCGGAGCTGCGGATGGAATCGATCGCCTGGTCTCCCGCGCAGGGTGCCCGCCGCCTCCTCTTCACGCAGGAGCGAGCGGGGATCGAACGGCCGGCGGTCTGGGACCTCGGCACGCGGGAGCGCGTGGACCTCGCGATGGATGAGGTGGAGGGTCCCGCGATCCCGCTGGGATGGACGCCCGACGGCGCTCGTTTCCTCGTGCACAACGACCCCGGAGGAGGCGTCAATCAGCTTCTCACGGTGGATCCGACTTCTGGAACGTTCGAAGAGGAGGTGACCCTCGAAGGAACGATCCACCAAGCCGGGTTCCGGCCCGACGGTGCGCTCTGGTTCCGTGGAGACTCGAGCGTCGAGCCTCCTTCGGTTCGGGCGGCGCGTGGCGGCGAGGTGCTCACGCTGCCGATCGATCCCCCTCCGCCCGGTGAGCGGAGTCGTTGGCTTTCGTGGAACAACCCCTCCGGCGAGGTCATCAACGGGTTCCTGACATCGCCCGAGGGGGCCGGCCCCTTCCCGACGATCGCGTCCATCCACGGAGGCCCCGAGTGGCACCACACCGATCTCTGGGACCCCGCGTTGCAGGCGTTCGTCGACGAGGGGTTCGCGGTGCTCCAGGTCAACTACCGGGGATCGACCGGACGCGGCAAGTCGTTCCGTGAGGAGCTCAAAGGGAACATCGGCTTCCCGGAGACCGAGGACATCGTGGCGGGGGTCGATCATCTCGTGGCGTCGGGCATCGCGGACCCGCACGCGCTGTTCCTCGAAGGATGGTCGTGGGGCGGGTATCTGACGACGCTGATCGCCGGTTTGCATCCGAAGCGGTGGCGTGCGGGCTGCGCGGGGATCCCGGTCGGTGACTACGTGGCGGCGCATTACGAGAGCGCTCCCACCATGCGGGCATGGGACGTCGCGACCTTGGGAGGCTCGCCGATGGACCTTCCCGAGCTGTACCGAGAGCGGAACCCGATGACCTACGTGGACCGCGTGCAGGCGCCGTTGCTGCTGATCGCCGGAGAACACGACAGCCGGTGTCCGCTCGGCCAGGTGATGGTCTACGCCCACGCGCTCCGAGCGCGTGCACACGAGGTGGAGGTGCACCTCTACGGAGGTGGACACCACGCGCTCGAGGTGGAAGAGCAGATCGCCCACACACAGATGACCATCGACTTCTTCAAGCGGCACCTCGCGAGCTGACCCGCGGGGGCGGCCTACGAGTCCTCGGCCGCCGCGCTGTCCGACATATCCCGGATCTGCTCGACGATCTCGGCGTTGGCGAGCGTGGTGACGTCCCCGAGCGCCCGTCCGTGTGCCACGTCGCGGAGGAGCCGCCTCATGATCTTGCCCGACCGGGTCTTCGGCAGGTCGGTCGTGAAGATGATGCCGTGGGGTCGGGCGATCTTGCCGATCTTGGCCGCCACGTGCTCCCGGAGCTCCTCCGCCATCGCGTCATCCCCTTCGTACTGGGATTTCAGCGTGACGAAGGCGACGATCGCCTCACCGACTCGGTCGTCGGGCTTGGACACGACCGCGGACTCGGCAACTTTGTCGTTGTCGACGAGAGCCGATTCGATCTCGAACGTGGAGAGGCGGTGGCCGGCGACGTTCATGACGTCGTCGATCCGTCCCAGGAGCCAGAAGTACCCGTCCTCGTCGCGCTTCGCGCCGTCGCCGGCGACGTAGACCTCGGGTCCGTATCGAGAGAAGTAGGTTTCGACGTACCGGTCGCGATCTCCCCAGATGGTCCGAGAGATCCCAGGCCACGGCCGCGTGAGCACCAGGTAGCCGCCGCCGCCGAGCGGCACACTGTGGCCCTCGTCGTCGAAGATGTCCGCCTGGATGCCGGGGAACGGCACGGTGGCCGAACCGGGCTTGAGAACGGTGATGCCGGGAAGCGGCGAGATGAGGATCGCACCCGTCTCGGTTTGCCACCAGGTGTCGACGACCGGAGCACGCTCGCCACCGATCACCTTCCAGTACCAGACCCACGCCTCCGGGTTGATCGGCTCGCCCACCGACCCCAGGAGTCGGAGCGAGGAGAGGTCGTGCTTCTCCGGGTACTCCGTCCCCCATCGCATGAACGCTCGGATCGCCGTCGGCGCCGTATAGAGGATCGTCGCGCCGTAGGTCTCGACGACCGACCACCAGCGATCCTTGTCGGGCCAGTCCGGCGCGCCCTCGTACATGATCCCGGTCGTGTGGTTCGCGAGCGGCCCGTAGACGATGTAGGAGTGGCCGGTGACCCAGCCGCAGTCGGCGGCGCACCAGAAGACGTCGTCGTCGTGGATGTCGAAGATCATCCGGTGCGTCGCCGCGACCTGGGTGAGATACCCGCCGGTCGTGTGCACGATGCCCTTCGGCTTGCCGGTGGTGCCGCTCGTGTAGAGCAGATACAGGATGTCCTCCGCGTCCATGTCCTCGGGGAGGCACTCCGTCGGCTGGTCCGCGACCAGGTCGTGGTACCAGATGTCCCGGCCCTCCGTGAACGCGTGATCGTTCTCGCAACGCCGCAACGTGATGACGTGTTCGATGCTCGGGCACTCCTTCACGGCCTCATCCGCGTTCGCCTTCAACGGCACCACCTGACCCCGGCGCCATGCGCCATCCGCCGTGATCAGCACCTTCGCCTCCGCATCGTTGATGCGGTCGCGGAGCGAGTCGGCGCTGAACCCGCCGAAGACCACCGAGTGCGGGGCACCGATCCGAGCGCAGGCGAGCATCGCGATCGGCAGCTCCGGCACCATGCCGAGGTAGATGTTCACCCGGTCGCCTTTGCCCACCCCGAGCGATCGGAGTCCGTTGGCCAGCCGGGAGACTTCGTCGAGGAGCTCACGGTAGGTAATCGTCCGCGTGTCCCCCGGCTCGCCCTCCCAGTGGTACGCGACCTTGTCGCCGCCGCCGGCCTCCACGTGGCGGTCCAGACAGTTCACGGTCGCGTTCAGCGTTCCCCCCACGAACCACTTCACGAAGGGAGGCGTCCACTCCATCACGGAGTCCCAGCGACGGTTCCAGTCCAGCCGTTCTGCCTGCTCGGCCCAGAACGCCTCCGGGTCCTCCGCGGCGCGAGCGTAGACGGCGGGGTCCGAGATGACGGCCCTCTCGACGAAGCTCGGGGGCGGCGGGAAGAGCCGTTTCTCCTCCAGGAGCGCGTCGATGTGCTGTGGAGGCTCGCTCACGCTTGGTCCCCTCTCGGTCCCTCGGCCCCTTCCAGGGGGGCTCGGAACCCAATCGTACGGTAGGGCCGGTGTGACGCGCGAGCCTGTGGGTGCTT
>JBKKAE010000262.1:0-2579 GCA_046714835.1 Actinomycetota bacterium
CGCATCCTCGAACACGACGCTCGCGGACTTGCCGCCGAGCTCCAGCGAGACGCGGGTGATGTTGGCGGCGGCCGCCTCCATCACCTTCTTCCCCACCTCGGTGGAGCCGGTGAACCCGATCTTCGCGCCGCGCGGATCCGTGATCAGCGCGGTGGCCGTGGTCGCACCGGGGCCTGGGAGCACGCTCAAGGTTCCTTCGGGCAGGCCCGCCTCCATCAGGATGTCGGCGATCGCGAGGGCTGTCAGGGGTGTCTGCGACGCGGGCTTGAGGACCGCGGTGTTCCCGCAGGCGAGCGCGGGAGCGATCTTCCAGTTCGCGATGACGGCGGGGAAGTTCCATGGGCTGATCAGGACACAGGGCCCGACCGGCTCTCGGAGCGTCACGTCGAGACCCGGCGGCACGACCGGGATGGTCTCGCCGAAGATCTTGTTCGCTGCCCCGCCCCAGTACTCGTAGGTGTTCGCGACGATGTCGATCTCGGCGCGTGCTCCGCCGATCGGCTTCCCGCCGTTGCGCGCCTCGAGCGTCGCGAGCTCCTCCTGTCGGTCTCGGATCAGGAACGAGGCCTTCGTGAGCACGTGCCCCCGCTCCCGAGCGCTCATCCGACGCCACGGACCCGTTTCGAATGCCTCTACCGCGACGTCGAGCGCTCGACGAGCGTCCTCCGGCGACGCCTGTGCAACCTCCCACGCCGGGGTTCCGGTCGACGGCTCGATCACGTCGGCGGTCGCGCCTTCGGCCGCGGCCACTCGTTCGCCGCCCAACACCAGCAGCTCGGTCATCTCAACCTCCGGTCGGATACGACTCGTTTCCTCACCCCGCCGACGCTGTCCCCGAGCCGCCTCTCGGCGCGACGATCCGGTCCCAGGCACCCCAGACTAGTGGAAGCGACGAACGGCTTCCGACGCGCGAGCTCGAGCGAGTCTCCATCGATCGGGAGTAACGTTCGGGCGCCCCGTCGCCCTGAACGGGGTGGGGCGCCGGAAGGACTGGGACATGAAGAGATGGGCGAAAACGCATCCTGGCGGGGCGGTAGCGATCGCGATCGTCGGTCTCGTACTCGTCGGATCCGGCGTGTACTGGTTCGCGCCACAGCGGCTCTTCCTCGATCGGGAGGTGGCCGAGTCGCTGCCCACGCCGACCGTGGCCCCGGATCCGTCGCCCGGCGAGGAGCTCGTCGACGCTCCGGCCGGCGTGGATGAGCTCTCGACGGGGGAGTTCCGGAGCCTCGAACACAGCACGACCGGCTCCGTTCGGATCGTGGAGCTGGGGGATGGCTCGCGGTTCGTTCGCCTGGAGAACCTCGATACATCCGACGGGCCCGATCTGAGGATCTACCTGACGGATCAGCCCCTCTCCGACGAATGGGGCGTCTGGGACGACGGGACATACGTGGACCTGGGGGCGCTGAAGGGCAACGTGGGTGATTCGAACTACGAGATACCCGGCGACCTGGACCTCTCCGGGTTCCGAACGGTCGTGATCTGGTGTCGCCGGTTCACGGTTGGGTTCGGCGTCGCGCCGATCTAGCCGATCACACGGTCGCGTCGCGGACGTTCGTCACGATCAGGATCACGACGACGGCCGCGAGCGCGACGCGGTACCAGAGGAAGACAGTGAAGTCGTGACGCTTCAGGTACTTGAGGAGGCCCCAGATGACTACGAACCCACTGATCGCCGAAGCGACGATGCCGGCGACGAACTCAGCCGCGTGACCCTGCAGGCCGGTCTGCGCGAGATCGACCGCCTTGAACGCGCCGGCGCCGGCGATGATCGGGAGCGACAGCAGGAATGAGAAGCGTGCGGCGGACTCTCGATCGAGGCCCATGGCCCGGGCGGCGGTGATGGTGACCCCGGATCGCGACACCCCCGGCTGGAGAGCCAGCGCCTGCGCGGTGCCGAGCAGCAAGCCTTCCTTCGGGCCGATCGAGCCGAAGGCACGATCGGACCGTGACCGCCGGTCGACCCACACGAGGAGGAGCCCGAACGCGACCAGCATCACGGCGATCAACCAGGGTGCGCCGAGTTCCTGCTGGATCACGTTCTCGAAGAGGACGCCGGCGATGACGCCGGGGATCGTGCCGACCACGAGCGCCCATGCGATCCGCTCGTCGGGCGTGGACATCCGACGGGCGCCGACGGATCGGAACCAGGCGGCCGCGTACCGGGCGACGTCCTCACGGAAGTAGATGAGGGCACCGAGCAACGTCCCCATGTGGAGGGCCACGTCGAAGGACTTCTGGACGTCGGTGTCGCCGATGAGCATCCATCCGAAGATCCACGGGACCAAGATCAGGTGACCAGAGCTGGAGACCGGGGCGAACTCCGTCGCCCCCTGCACGAGGCCGAGGACGATCGCCTGGAGGATGCTCACACGGTCCTTCCGTCGGAGAACGGTCGGCCAATGCTAGCCGTCGGCCGTCGCCGGAACGGTGAACGACTCGCCTGGCACGAGGTCATCGGGTCCGCGGACCGCGATCGAGAGCGTCGCGAACGTGGAGGCGAACGCCAGGCGTTCCGCGTCCGTTGGGGTGACCAGGAGCACGAGTCCCCCGCCTCCCGACGTGGGGGTGGGGGC
>JBKKAE010000263.1:0-4488 GCA_046714835.1 Actinomycetota bacterium
ATTACACGTACAGGTGCCCGGGGGGTCCTAACTTGGCCGCGTTCCGGGGCGTAATGCCGCGTAAGGCGTGGCTCGCGGGGTCGTCCGGTCCGTACGCCTCCACCTCGACGATGCGTGCCGCCGCGCGCGTCCCGTCCGGGAGGGCGCGCACGACGACCTGCCCCAGGAGTGCGGGCGCGACCTCTGTGGCGGGCCGCGCGTAGAACGCTCGCGGCAGTCGTGCCGGACTCACGGACGCCCGTCGGCGAGGAACCGCTGCAGCTTGCGCAGGGGCCACGCGTTGATCACGTCCTCCTTGGTGAGCCACCCTCGCTGAGCGACCCCGACGCCGAAGCGGCGGTGCTCCAGGTGCGGCACGGCGTGCGCGTCGGTGTTCACGGCGAAGCGGACGCCGTGCCGTCGGGCCCACAGGACGTGTTCATCCGAGAGGTCGAGCCGATCCGGGTGGGAATTGATCTCCAGGGCGGTCCCGGTCCGGCCCGCGGCCTCGAACACAGCCTCGAGATCCAGGTCGACGGGCGGACGCTTCCCGATCTGGCGGGTGGTCAGATGGCCGATGATGTCTACGTACGGGTTCTCGATCGCGCGGAGCACCCTCGCGGTCATCGCATCCCTCGACTGATTGAAGTGGGAGTGCACGGACGCGACCGTGAGGTCGAACCCGGCCAGGAAAGGCCCGTCCCAATCGACGTTCCCATCCGGATCGATGTTCAGCTCCGTGCCGTGCAGCAGTGTCATCTTCGGATACTTCGACTGCAGCTTCGCCACACGCTCGCGCTGGGCGAGGATCTTGTCGTCGGTCATCCGCTGCATATACAGGTTGGGCGCGTGGTCGGTGATCGCGAAGTAGCGGTACCCGAAGCCCGCCGCGCGCCCGACCATGTCCTCCAGGCTCGCCAGCCCGTCCGTCAGGTTGGTATGGGTGTGCAGGTCGCCCTGCAGATCCTTCTCCGTCAGCGATGTCGGGAGCTCGCCGGCGAGCGCCGCCTCGACCTCTCCACGGTCCTCGCGGAGCGTGGGCTCGATGGATGCCATGCCGAGCCGGCCGTAGACGTCCTCCTCGGTCTCGGCGGCGAGGAGCTCGCCGCTCTTCGCGTCGAAGAGGCCGTACTCGTTCAGCTTCAGCCCGGCGCGGACCGCCATCTCGCGGATGCGGATGTTGTGCGCCTTCGAGCCCGTGAAGTAGATCATCGCCGCACCCCACGCCGTTTCGGGGACGACGCGGAGGTCGACCTGCAGTCCGAGATCGGTGACGATGGACGTCTTCGCGTCGCCGTGCGCGAGCACCCGCGCGACGGATTGCTGCGCGACGAACGCATCCATAACGGGCGTGGCGTCGTCACCAGCCACGAGCAGGTCGACGTCCCCGATCGTCTCCTTCATCCGGCGGAGCGAACCTGCGTAGGCTACCCGGCGTGCCTGGGGCAGCGAGGAGAGGGCGTCGACGAAGACCTCGGCCACGCCGAGCGCCACGTCGATCTTGACCCGACCGCCCGCGGACTGGAGCTGCCCGATCCCCCGCGCGATGTTCTCCTGCGTCTTGGCGCCGAACCGCGGGAGCGCCGCGACCCGGTCCTCCTCGATCGCAACGACGAGCTCGTCGACGGAGCCGACGCCGAGCTCCCGGTAGATCACCATCGCCTTCTTCGGCCCGAGCCCCGGGATCGACATCATGTCCCTGACGCCGGGTGGGATCTTCTCGCGGAGCGCCTCGAGCTCGGCCATGGTTCCAGTCGTGAGGAACTCCTCGATCTTCTCCCCGATCGAGCGCCCCACCGACGGGACCTTCAAGATCTCGGCCAGGTCCTTGCCCTCGAGGTCTGCGGGGTAGCCACCGACGGCGCGGGCCGCCTTCTCGTAGGCGCGCGGCTTGTACGGGTCGTCGAACAGGATCGACAACAGGTCGGCGTACTCGATGAGCATCGCCTCGACGGCGTCGTTCGCCCGGGGCATCGCCCTCAGGCTACGCCGAAGAGGCGAAGCAGCAACGCCTTCTGCGTGTGCAGCCGGTTCTCCGCCTGATCCCACACGACGGACCTCGGTCCGTCGATCACCTCGTCGGTGATCTCCTGGCCCCGGTGGGCCGGGAGGCAGTGGAGCACGATGACCTCCGGATCGGCGAGGTCGACGAGCTTCTGACTCAGCTGGTAGGCGGGGAACACGAGCGCGCGTTCGTCCGACTCGAGGTCCTGCCCCATGCTGGTCCAGACGTCGGTGTAGAGAGCGTGCGCGCCGATCGCCGCCTCTTCCGGATCGTGCGTGAGCTCGACGGCCCCGCCGGTCTCGGCAGCGATCTCCTCGGCGCGGTGCACGACCTGCGGGATCGGTTCGAAGCCCGGCGGCGTTGCCACGCGGACGGTCATCCCGGCCTTCGTCCCCGCGAGTAGCAGCGAGTGCGCCACGTTGTTGCCGTCCCCGAAGTACGCGAGCACCCGGCCCGAGAGCCGGCCCAGGTGCTCGCGGATCGTCAGGAGATCCGCGAGTGCCTGACACGGATGCTCGAAATCGGAGAGGGCGTTCACGACCGGCACCGTGGAGGTGATGGAAAGGACCTCGAGCCGTTCCTGCTCGAAGGTCCGGAGCACGATGGCATCCACGTATCGGGACAGCACACGGCCGGTGTCCTCGATGGTCTCGCCACGGCCGAGCTGGAGTTCGCCCGAGGACAAGACGATAGGGCTCGCGCCAAGCTCGTCGACGCCGACCTCGAAGGAAACCCGTGTGCGCGTCGATGGCTTCTCGAAGATGAGGGCGATCGAGCGCCCGGCGAGCGACCGCGCGTGCGCCGAGGAGTCGGCCTTCAGCTCGGTCGCCAGGTCCAGGATCTCGGGAAGCTCTTCGGTCGAGAGGTCGTCGACGCTCAGGTAGTGGCGCATCGGGCGAGTCTAGTGGGACTTCACGAACCGGTCAGACGGACTCACGCGCGGAGCGCGGCACCGAGCTCGCCGCGAAGTCGATCGACGATGGCGCGGACGAACGGCTCGACCTCCTCGTCCGTGAGGGTGCGGTCGGGGGCTCGGAACTCGAGCGCGAACGCGAGGCTCTTCCGTCCCTCGGGGACGGCACCTCCTCGGAAGACGTCGAAGAGCACGGAGCGGTCGAGCAGCTCCCCTCCCGCCGCATCCATGGTCGCCTGCACGATGCCGGCGGGCACGTCGTCCTCGATCACGAACGCGAGGTCACGGCGGATCGGAGGGAAGCGGGGAGCCTCGACGAGGCGGAAGTCCCGGGAGGCCGCCGCCCGCAACGGCTCGAGCTCGAGCTCCGCGACCGCGACCCGCCCCTCGATCTCCAGCGACGAGGCTCGGCGCGGGTGAAGCTCGCCGATCAACCCGAGGGGTCGACCATCGAGCGTGATCCGGGCGGACCGCCCGGGATGGAACGGCTTTGCGAGCGTGTCACCTAACGTCCAGCCGCCGATGCCGAGGTCCTCGAACAGTGCCTCGATGACGCCGCGAGCGTCGAGTATGTCGAACCCACGGTCGTCGGCCGTCCAGCCCTCGCCGGCAGCGCCGCACAGGACGAGCCCCACCTGCCGCCGCTCCTCGACCGGGTCGGCCGACCGGAAGACGGTGCCGACCTCGAAGATCGACACCGAGCCTGTCCCCCAACGCTGGTTCCTCGCGGCGGTGTGGAGCAGACCCGGGAGCACGCGCGTCCTGAGCCACGCCTCCTCCACACGGAGCGGGTTCGTCAGCGGGATCGCGTCGCGGTCGCCCATGAGCGCGAGGTCGTCCTCGGATACGAACGGGAGAGGCTTGGCCTCGCGGAGGCCGGACCGGACCAGTGCATCCCGGACCCGGCGGGCGAACGCATACGCCTCCGGAAGACCTCCGGGCTCCGGCGACCGAGGGATCGTCGCGCCCACACGCTCGTACCCCTGGATCCGAACGACCTCCTCGATGAGGTCCACCTCACGTTCGATGTCCACTCGATAGCCGGGGACCTCCACCTCGACGACATCCGATCCCTCCCGGTGGGTCATCCGGAGAGCGTCGAACACGTCCGCCGCGTCGGGCGGCGCGACCGGGTAGCCCAAGAGCGCGGTCGCGCGGGAGGGGCGCATCGAGACCCACCGACGGTCGGGAGGGCTCCCCGCCTGCGCGGCACCGCTCAGCACACGGGCGCCGGTCCACTGGGCGATCAGCGCCGCGCCCCGCCTGGCGGCCCGCTCCACGCCCTCCGGATCGGTCCCTCGCTCGAAGCGATGGGAGGCCTCGGAATGCAGCTCCAAGCGGCGCGCGGTCCTGATGATCCCGGTCCTCGTGAAGGAGGCGCTCTCGAGCAAGATGTCGGTCGTGGCGTCGGTCACTTCGGACGTCTGCCCACCCATGATCCCGGCGATCGCCATCGGACCCTCGATGTCGCAGATCAGCAGATCCTCCTCCGTGAGGTCCCGTTGCACGCCGTCGAGGGTCACGAGGCGTTCGCCGGACTCAGCCCGGCGAACGACGATCCCCGGACCGGCCAGCCGCTGCATGTCGAAGG
>JBKKAE010000264.1:0-10112 GCA_046714835.1 Actinomycetota bacterium
CCCCCGCGCCCGCCTCCGCGCCCTCGGGCCGCCCCCTCCGCCGCCCGCCGGGGGGGGGGGCCCCACCCCCCCCCCGCCCCTCGTCGTGATGGAGCACGTCACGAAGCGCTTCCCCGGCGTGGTCGCCAACGACGACGTCTCGCTCGAACTGCGCCCGGGCGAGGTTCACGCGCTCATCGGGGAGAACGGGGCAGGGAAGTCCACGCTGATGCGGATCCTCTACGGCATGTACCCCGCGAGCGAGGGCCGGATCTTGCTGGGAGGCGAAGAGGTCTCGATCGCGTCCCCTCGCGTCGCTCTCCAGCACGGGATCGGGATGGTCCACCAGCATTTCGTGCTGGTCGATCCGTTCACCGTCACGGAGAACGTGATCCTCGGTGACGAAGGGTCGGCGATCCTCGACATGGAGTCCGCGCACCGGAAGGTCGCCGAGCTCGCGCAGGCGTACGGCTTCCAGGTGCGCCCGAGTGCGCTGATCGAGGACCTCTCCGTGGGGGAAGAGCAGCGGGTCGAGATCCTCAAAGCCCTCTACCGGGGTGTCGAGATCCTCATCCTCGACGAACCCACGGCGGTCCTCACCCCGTTGGAGGCGAAGGATCTCTTCGCGAACCTCCGCCGCCTCCGGGACGACGGCAAGGCGATCGTGTTCATCAGCCACAAGCTGGACGAGGTCCTGGACATCGCCGACCGGATCACCGTGCTCCGCCGGGGGAAGGTCGTCGGCGAGACGACCCCGGCGGAGGCGTCGAAGGCCAAGCTCGCCGAGATGATGGTGGGACGCCCCGTGCTGTTCCGTCTCGAGAAGCCGGACGTGGAGGTCGGCGAGCCGATCCTCGAGGTCGAGGGCCTCCTGGGAGAGGGGAAGCTGAACGGGATCGGATTGCAGGTCCGGGCTCGCGAGATCCTCGGTGTGGCCGGGGTGGAAGGCAACGGCCAGAAGGAGCTGGCCGAAGCCCTGATCGGCCTCAGGAAGCTCGGGGCCGGCACGATCCGCCTCGCGGGGACGGACATCACGGGCTGGTCGGTGGCGGATATCCGCAACGCCGGCGTCGCCTACATCCCCGAGGATCGTCACGAGCAGGGTCTCGTGCTGGACATGACGGTGTGGGAGAACGCCGTCCTCGGACGCGAGGACGACCCTCCGTTCACGAGTCGGATAGGGATCCTCTTCATCCAGGAGATCAAGGAGATGGCCAGCCGCCTCGTGAAGCTGTTCGATGTTCGGACCCGCTCGATCAACGTGAACGCGAGCACCCTCTCGGGTGGGAATCAACAGAAGCTGGTCCTGGCTCGGGAGCTGGACACCAGCCCCAAGCTGCTGATCGCGTCGCAGCCGACCCGCGGCTTGGACGTGGGAGCCATCGAGTTCGTCTGGCGCCAGATCCTGAATCAGAAGGCAGAGGGACGAGGGGTGCTCTTGATCTCCGCCGAGCTCGATGAGATCTACGCTCTCTCGGATCGGATCGTGACCATCTACGAGGGCCGGATCACCGGTGAGTACTCACCCGATACGCCCCCTGAGGAGCTGGGCGTCGGGATGCTCGGCGCAGCCGAGACGGCCGAGGCGAGCTGATGTCCACCGGAGCCGAGTCGCTGCCCGCACCCCGCGCGCTGCCACCGTGGCTGGAGTCGGCGGTAGGCCAGGGTCTCGCACTGCTCGCCGCGTTCGCGATCGCGATCGGCGTGGGCTCGCTGATCATCATCCTGTACGGGGAGAGCCCGCTCACCGTGTACGGCGCGATGCTCGATTTCGCGTTCAGGGACGTCACGAGCATCGGAACGGTGCTCTCCATCGCGACGCCGTTGATCTTCGCGGCGCTCGCCGTGTCTGTCTGCTTCAAGGGAGGGTTGTTCAACATCGGTGTCGAGGGCCAGTTCCTGGTGGCGATGGTCACGGCGTCGTGGGCCGCGCTCACCTTCGACTTCCTGCCCGGAGTGCTCCACCTCACGGCCGCGCTCCTCTTCGCGTGTCTCGGCGGCATGGTCTACGCGGCCGTACCGGGGATCCTCAAGGTGAAGACGGGAGCCCACGAGGTCGTGACGACGATCATGATGAACGGCATCGCCGTGAGCATCGTGGCGTACGCCCTCAACGGACCCCTGAAGTTCACGAAGGCTCCGCCCGGCCAGAACGTCGATCTCCGAACCGACATCTTCGAACCGAGTGCCCTCGTGCCGGACCTGGGGCATCTCTTCGGCGTCGCGGGCTCGGCACACCTCTCCTGGCTCTTCCCGATCGCGATCGTGGCGAGCGCCATCGTCTGGTTCCTGTTCCGGCGGATGCGTCTGGGCTACGAAGCCCGCGCGGTCGGATCATCCGCAGGATCCGCCCGCGCGGGCGGGATCGCGATCGGCGCGGTGCAGATCAAGCTGTTCCTCATCTCAGGGGCGCTCGCGGGTCTGATCGGGATGCAGCAGGTGCTGGGCGAGCGCGGCGCGCTCGTCCAGAACTACGAGGCACAGCTCGGCTTCACGGGGATCGCGGTCGCCTTCCTCGGCCAGAACAACCCGATCGGGATCGTGTTCGCCGCGGTCCTGTGGGCGATCCTCTCCCGAGGGGAGACCGCTTTGCAGATCGAGACGAACGTCCCGAGGGAGTTCGTGATCATCCTGCAGGGGATCCTGATCTTCTGCGTGGTGGTCGTGTATCAGGTCGCCAAGCGCAGGCTGGCCAGGCGGGAACTCCAACGGGCCGGCGCGGAGGTGGGACTCCGCGACACCGCGGTACCCGCGGCGGATGCGGAGGAACCCTGATGGACGTCGGCGATATCGGCGCGGCGATCCGGATCGCGTTGACGTACTTCACGATCCTTTATCTTACCGGTCTCGGGGGACTGTTCAGCGAACGATCGGGGATCGTGAACATCGGTCTCGAAGGCCTGATGGTGGTCGGGACCGTCTCCGGAGCGGCGGGCGTGGCGCTCTTCGCAGGGCCGGCACCGGACGGGATGGGTCTGGGTGCCGGTGGAGTGGTCCTCGGACTCCTGTTCGGCGCCCTCTGTGGCGCGCTCTTCGCATCGGTGCACGCGGTGGCCACCATCAACTTCCGGGTCGACCACATCGTCTCGGGTGTGGTGATCAACCTGGTGGCGATCGGACTTGCCCGGTTCCTCTCTTTCGTGTTCTTCGAGCAGGCCACCCAATCCGACCCGGGCGGTCCGCATCTCCCGAGGTTCGACATCCCGGTGCTGTCGGAGATCCCGTGGGGTCTCGGTCGTGCCTTCCAGAACCTGTCACCCGTGGTCATCTTCGCCGCGCTCCTCGTCCTCCCGGTGGCGTTCGCCCTGTACCGGACGCGATGGGGACTTCGGCTCCGCTCGGCCGGCGAGAATCCGGAGGCGACACGATCCCTCGGCGTGGCCGTGGCCCCGCTCCGATGGCAGGGCGTCCTGCTCTCCGGCGCGCTCGCCGGGCTCTCCGGAGCCTTCCTCTCCGTGGAGGTCGTCGGCAACTGGCGGGAAGGACAGACCCTTGGGCTCGGGTTCATCTCGCTCGCCGCACTGATCCTTTCCAACTGGGATCCGAGGCGACTGCTCGTGGTGGCGTTCCTGTTCGGGTTCGCCCAGGCGATCCCGCTGCGGCTGGACGATGCACCGTTGATCTCCCTGCTCCCACCGCAGTTCATCAACATGATCCCGTACGTGGTGACCATCGTGGCGATCGCCGGCTTCGTGGCGAAGGTCCGCCCACCGGCTGCGGCAGGACGAGCGTACGAGGGAGCCGGCGGCACGTAGCTTCTCGGCCGGCTATTCGGTGCCGTGGAGCCGATCGCCGAAGTCTCCGAGGCCCGGCAGGATGAAGCCGACGTCGTTCAGCTCCCGGTCGAGCGCGCCGGCGACGATCGGCACGTCGGGATGATCGGCCTCGAGCTTCGCGACGCCTTCGGGCGCCGCGACGATGCACACGAACGAGATCGACGTCGGTGCGGCATGGCCCTTGACGTGCGCGATCGCGGCGCTCCCGGAGCCGCCCGTCGCCAACATCGGATCGAGCACGAGGGCTCGCCTCCCGTGCATGGGGGGAAGTTTCGCGTAGTAGTCACGGGGCTCCAGCGTCTCCTCGTCGCGCTCCATGCCCAGATAGCCGACCACGGTGTCGGGATAGAGGTCCGTGACCGCGTCGAGCAACCCGAGTCCGGCCCGCAAGACGGGGATCGCCACCAACGACTCCGCGAGCCGGGTGGCCTTCGTCTCCTCCATCGGCGTGCTGATCGTGACGCGCTCGGCGAGGAGGTCACGGGTTGCCTCGATCACGAGCAGCCATCCAAGTCGGCGGGTGAGGGTTCGGAACTCGGCCGGGTTCGTCCCACGCTCTCGGAGCCGGGAAAGGAGGTCGTGAGCGAGGGGATGGTCGAGCACCGTGATCGACATGGAGCGAATCCTAGTCTCGCGGACCCGAGCGTGAGCCTGTTGACACCGGCGCCACCCGACGGTCACGATGGCGCCTCATGCAGCGGTTCTGTGGTGACTGGTTCTTCTACTTCGGGCGTAGCCCGGCGTAGTCGCCTGTCGCCGAGAGAGCACAGGGGCCCCGGGCGGAAGACCCGGGGCCGTTTCGTCCCCGGGGCCGTCCCGGCGCCGGAGGAGGTCGCGGATGGTCGTCGTGATGAAGCAGGACGCGACGGAGGCGGACATCGAAGCCGTTTCCGAGCGAGTGCGCGGCGCCGGCGGTGAGGCGTTCGTCTCACGCGGTACGGTGCACTCCATCGTCGGCCTCGTCGGCGACACGGATCGCTTCCAGGCGATCGACTGGACGCAGATGCAGGGTGTCGATCACGTCATCCGGATCGGCAAGCCCTACAAGATGGTCGCCCGGGATCTGCATCCCGAGACGACCACGGTCAAGGTGGGGACGACCCCGGTGGGACGGGGGACGTTCACGCTGATCGCCGGGCCGTGCGCGGTGGAGAACGCGGAACAGACGATGGCCGCCGTGGAGGCTTCGAAGGCGGCCGGCGCCACGATCATGCGGGGCGATGTCTACAAGACGAGAACATCGGCGTACTCGTTCCAGTGGCTCGGGGAAGTGGGTCTCGAGATCCTGCAAGACGTCAGACGACGTACCGGCCTGCCATTCGTGGTGGAGGTCGTCGATCTGAACCAGGTCGAACACGTCGCCGAGGTGGCCGACTGCATCAGGATCGGCACGCGGAACGCTCAGAACTTCGAGCTCCTCAAGGAGGTCGGGCTCTCGAACAAGCCGGTGATGTTGAAACGCGGTCTCGCGATGACGATCGACGAATGGTTGCAGGCGGCCGAGTACGTCGCCCAACGAGGGAACTCGGAGATCATCCTGTGCGAACGTGGGATCCGCACGTTCGAGCCGGCGACGCGCAACACGCTCGATCTCGCCGGCATGGCGGTGGCCCAGTACGAGTCCCACCTGCCGGTCATCGTCGATCCTTCGCACGCCGTGGGGAAGCGGCACCTCGTTGCCCCGATGGCGAAGGCGGCCGTCGCCGCCGGGGCGGACGGGGTGATGGTGGACGTCCACCCGAATCCGGAAGAGGCGATGGTGGACGGGGCCCAGGCGCTCCTGCCGCACGAGGTGGTGGAGCTCGGCGAGCAGCTGGCGGCGATCGCGGCGGCCGTTGGCCGAACGATGAACCGCTAGCGAGTCGACCGCGAGTTAGGCGCTGGTCTCCAGGGTCGCGACGTTCGGGATGAGCTCGACGATGTCGCACTTCCCGCGCCAGCGAGCGAGCGACTCGTCGGGCGGCCCGACCCGGCTTCGGCGCCGGTCCACGAGCATCTTCGCAGCCGTCTCCCACTCCGGTCCCTCCAGCAGACGCTGCGCGGCCGTGAACTCCTGGAGTGACGTATCGCGGAGCTTCCGTCGGGTCACCACCACGAGCTCCTGCGCGTCCGGCACGCCCGGCACCGTTTGCTCATGCGCTTCCGGATCGCGGCAGGAAAGGAGGTAGATCTTCCCGTCCTTGAACGCGAACCACACCGGCGCCATCCGCTTGTCGCCGTTCACACGCGTCCCGACCCAGATGACGTCGGACTTTCGCAAGCCCTCCTCGGTTTCCTTCGGGAGCTTCAGCGCGGCCGCTTGCACGTACACGGGGAACTCGATCTCCCCGATGATCTCGCCCTCGAGGATGAACGACGCGACGTACGTGCCCGTCTCTTCGAGCACCGCATCGTCGATGCGGTCGAGCTCGACCGTGAGGTCCATCGCGCCCTTCATCCGCCGCACCTGCGGGCCCCAGCGGTACAGCGTGCGACCGGACGGGCCCACCAATCTGATCTCCTCGGAGACGAAACCGGTCGGCACCTTCCACGCCCTGAAGATCACGAACGGCAGCGCGGGACCGGGCTGACCGACGAGGTAGATGCCGTCCGACGCCGTCTCCTGATACGCGTCCCAGACCCGCTCGTCGACGACGGCCGCCGAGATCAGCTCACCGATGGTCATCGTCGGGCGATGATAGCCGACGGCTCGACGACTCCCGCGTGCCCCTACACGGTGCGCGCGAGCCAGAGGCGAGGCTCATCCAGCTCCGGGAGCGACGGCATCGCGTCCGCCGATTCCCACATCCGAGCGAGCGTGAGTTCGTTCGTCTGCTCCACGACGACCTCGCAGAACGCCCGCCCCCGTCGGTACTGCTCCCGCTTCATGTCGACGCCGAGCAAGCGTTCGAACACGGGGTCGCCATGCTCGCCCTCGCGGTATCGCTTCATCGCCTCTTCGATCCGGGGGTAGGTACCGAGCAGCTCCGCACCCAGCGCCTGCATCACATGATCGCCGTAGCCCTCCGCGGCCGCCATGAACGCCTGGATTTTCCCGAGCTTCAAGCGCTGCTCGTCGTCGAGGTCCGCCCAGAAGAGGCCTTCCTCGGACTCGGCGAGCTGCTGGAGTGCCTGGGGATCCGTGGGATCGAGTGTCGCGAATCGGCTCTGCATCGCCTCGACGTCGAGCTTGAGCGTCGAGAGGTAGTCGTCGAGGAGTTCCTGGAAGCGATCACGAGCCCATCCCTGGGCGAACTCGAACCGATGGGTCACCTCGTGCAGGGCGACGAGCGTTCGGAACTCCCTGGGATCGAGCGACCAATCGCGCTCGAGAGCCACGAGGTTGGGGACGACGAACAGGAGCTGGCCGGGTCCGGACCTCGGTAGCGCGATGTCGTACTGGCCCAGCACCCGCTGGGCCAGCATCCCGAGCACCTGACCCACCTGCGTGCCGAGCAGGAGCGGGGAGAGCTGACGCAGGAACCCCGAGAGCTGCGCCATCTCCGGCGGAAGCTGATCCCCGGCGCTGCGCTCGATCGCATCCGTCAGGCGCCTCGCCGCCGGTTCGAGGAGGCTCTTCAAGCTCTCGGCATTGGCGTTCACCCAGCCGGCGCGGCGGACGGCGTGGACCTGCGCCACGTCTGCCGGCGCCGCCAGCCCGGTGAATCTCCCCACGTGGAGCTCCGCGACGCGGACGGCTTCCTCCAGCATCCGGAGGTCGCCCTCGGAGGGCTCCAGGTCCGGTCCGGCCTCGACCGCGTTCGCGACGCCGACCTGACGGGCGAGCTCCCAGTTCACCGGACCACTCGACGCGGACATCACGCGTTGCAGCTCGCGGAACAGAGGCGCGTCCTTGAACGCCTCGGGATCACCCGGGTCGAAGCCGAACCCTCCACTCACCCGTCCATCGTACGCGGGCCCTCCCGATACGATGTCCGCCGTGTCTCAGGCTGTCCTGGTTCGCATCTCGGCCGAGCCGCTCTCCGTCGACGAGGCGCTGGGCTTCGTCGGTGACCCTGCGGCGGGCGGGACGTGTGTGTTCGTCGGCACGGTCCGCGACCGCTCGGAGGCGGGGGACGTCACCGGCCTGCACTATGAGGCCTGGGACGACCTGGCGACCCAGCGCCTCGGCGAGATCGCGGCCGAGATGCTCGACGGGTGGCCGCTCCGGAAGGTCGCGATCCTGCATCGGACGGGAGACCTGGTGATCGGCCAGGCTTCGGTCGTCGTCGCGTGTTCGGCCCCACACCGGGCGGAAGCGTTCGAGGCCTGCCGGCACGGGATCGAGCGGCTCAAGGAAGACGTGCCGATCTGGAAGAAGGAGGGCCTCGCCTCCGGCGAGGCTCAGTGGGTCATGGGGAGCTAGTTGGGCCGCGACCTCGCGATCGATCTCGGCAGCGCCAACACCCTCGTGTACCGGCAAGGGGACGGCGTCGTCTTCGACGAACCCACTGTCGTTGCGCTCCACGGCAACGGCGAGGTGGTCGCGATGGGGGAAGAGGCCTGGCAGATGCTCGGAGGCGAATCCGGCAACGTGCTCGCCGTCCGCCCCCTCCGCGAAGGGACCATGACCGAGTTCGATGTGACGCAACGGATGCTGGCGATCGTGTTCCGCCGTGTCGGCGTCACACGATTCCCGAAGCCGAGGGTGCTCGTCTGCGTTCCCCCCTCCGCTTCCGCCGTCGAGCGACGGGCCATCGAGCGAGCCATCCGCTATGCCGGCGGACGGCAGGTGGTCCCCGTCGAAGAGCCGCTCGCCGCCGCGGTCGGTGCGAACTTGCCCGTGCACGAACCGCTCGGCAATCTGATCGTCGACATCGGGGGCGGGCGTTCGGAGATGGCGGTCGTCTCGATGGGCGGCGTGGTGTCCGGCCGCTCCGCGAACTTGGGCGGTTTCCACCTCGACGCGGCCGTGCAGGAACACATCCGGGTGACGTACGGGGTGTCGATCGGGGAGAAGTCGGCCGAAGAGCTGAAGGTCGCGATCGGTTCCGCCTTCCCCTCGCCGACCGGCCGGGCGGCCATGGTGATCGGCCGGGAGCTCTCGACCGGGAACACCGTCGAGGTCAGGGTGGACGAGGACGAGATCAGGCAGGCGATGGCTCCCACCGTCAAGGCGATCGTCGGTGAGGTCCGGATGACCCTCGCCGAAGCGCCGCCGGAGCTGACCCACGACGTCCTAGAGACCGGGATGTTCCTCACGGGAGGGGGAAGCCTCCTCAAAGGCCTGGACATGCTGCTGGCTCAGGAGTGCGAGGTTCCGGTCCATGTGGTCGAGCGGCCGCTCGAGACCGTGGTGACGGGCGCGGGACGGATGCTCGAGCACCTCGACGACTATCGGAATTCGTTCCAGCTCCTCAGACGGGGATAGACGTGACGTTCTCGATCGCGGCGGCAGATCCGGAAGTCGGGGACTGGGGCGTTGGGGTCGCCTCGAAGTTCCCCTGCGTCGGCGCCGTGGTGCCCTGGGCGAGGGCCGGCGTGGGGGCGGTCGCGACACAATCGTGGGCGAACACGGCTTTCGGTCCCGACGGCCTCGGGTTGATGGGCGAGGGGGTCCACGCCGAGGAGGCCTTGCGTCGCGTCCTGGACGAGGACGAAGGGCGGGAGGACCGCCAGGTCGGATTCGTGGACGCGGCCGGCCGCGCCGCCACGTTCACGGGCTCGAAGTGCATGGCGTGGGCCGGCGGCGCGACCGGCCGCAGCTTCGCCGCGCAGGGGAACATCCTGGTCGGTGACGAGGTGGTCGCGGAGATGGCGCGAGCGTTCTCAGCGACCGAGGGCGACCTGTGCGACCGGCTCCTCGCGGCGCTGCTCGCGGGTGACGCCGCCGGTGGGGACCGCCGAGGGCGTCAGTCCGCCGCTCTCCTCGTGGTCCGCGAGGGCGGGGGCTACGAGGGGCGGAACGATCGATACATCGACCTGCGAGTGGACGACCATCCGGACGCGCCTCGCGAGCTCGCCCGGATCTTCGAGGTCTGGGACACCTCCATGCTGATCCGGCATGACCCCTTGCTGCCTGCCGATCCGGATCTGGTCACCGATCTGCAGCGGCGGTTGGCGGCACTGGGGCGATATGCAGGCGAGCCGTCTGGGACCTACGACGACCCGACCCGGAAGGCCCTGGCGGAGTGGGCCGGGGAGTACAACCTGGAGGGCCGTCTGCGCGACGACGATCGGATCTCGAATCAGCTGGTGATCGAGATCCGCGACGTCACGCCGGAGATCCCGACGCCTTAGGTCGGAGAGGTGGCCGCCTTCTCCAGGATGCCGATGAGGGTCGAGCCTGCCAGATAGAGAGCGAACGCGAGCGTGGCCGCCCCCAGCGCCACCGCCACGACGAGGCCCAGGCTTCCGATGATCCGGTCGTGCCAGGAC
>JBKKAE010000265.1:0-3475 GCA_046714835.1 Actinomycetota bacterium
GGGGCGGCCGCGACGCCCGCCGGCTGCGGCAACGGCGGGGGCGCCACCAGCATGGGGGCGGCGGCCTTGATATCCACGGTCCGACGCGGGAGCTCCTCGCCGGGCCGCACCCGATCGGCGCGAACCACCCGCAGCGTCGACTCGTCCGTGGAGAATCGCGGAGCGAACCGGACATAGCCCGCCACCAGCAACAAGATGACGAGGAGACCGATCACACCGAACAGGATCGCCATCCCGTGGATCCAGCCGCCCGTGTTCAGCTCGGGGGTGACCGAGGGGTCGATCGACACCTGGGCGACGGCGGCGCTCGCCGGGAGCACCATCACGAGGGCGGCAGCAAGCAGGATCGCGCGAAGGGCCCTCATCCGCCGCGATTCTCGCAACCTGCTCACTCCTTCGGCAACTTCTTCGTCCGGTCGGCAACTTCCTCGTCCGCAGCTGGAGCCGTGAGCCGGAGATGGGATTCGAACCCATGACCTACCACTTACGAGGCGGTTGCTCTGCCACTGAGCTACTCCGGCGGACGACGCAGGATACCAACGGCCCAGGTCGCGGCCGGTATGCGTGGTGGCATCACCCTCGGTCCTCGGGTTCTCACCATTGGCCGCCGAGGACCCGAGGCGCCATGATGCGCGCATGGCTTCCGCCCAGACCGACGCCGTGGGCCCCGTCCGCCGGGTGATGGTGGGCACCGATCGCTCCGAGACCGCTGCAAGAGCGGTGGAATGGGCGGCCTCGTTCGCCGAGCGGTTCGGTGCGGAGCTTCACGTCGTGCAGGTGATCGTCCCGCAGCACGCCGCCGACACCGAATATGGGGCCGCCGAGGCGACCCGGGCACACAGCGCCGCCGACGAGCTGCAGGTGTACACGACGCAGCTCGCGGGAGAGCGCGGGTATGCCCACGTCGTCATCGATGACGACCCCGCGATGGCGATCGTGCGTTCGTCCGAGGATCAAGCGGTCGACGTGCTGGTCGTCGGGAACGCCGGGATGGCGGGCCGCAAGGAGTTCCTCCTCGGTAACGTGCCGAACCGGATCAGCCACAACGCTCGCTGCACGGTGATCATCGTGAACACCACGAACGGGCAGACGACCGCCGTCCGGAGCCCGGCGTCCTCGACCGCGATCCGCTCGTCGGTCGCAGAACCCGTCACCCGGCCGCATCTGGTGGCTCGCGGCACGAAGATCGGAATGGTCTTCGCAAAGCACGGCCTGCGGGAGCTGTTCGGGCGACCCGACGAGGAAGGGGTCGTGGGCCGGCGACGCCAGGCGAAGCGGCTGCGTACCGCGCTCGAGGAGCTCGGCCCCACGTTCTGCAAGCTCGGGCAGATCCTCTCCACGCGACCGGACCTCCTTCCGCCCGAGTTCATCGAAGAGCTCGCGACCCTCCAGGACAACGTGCCGCCGCTCGCCGAGGCGCAAGTGGTGTCGGTGATGGAGCAGGAGCTCGGCGTGCCGTGGGAGGACGTGTTCGAGACGGTGGAACCGCAGCCGCTCGCCGCCGGAACGATCGCGCAGGTGCATCGAGCTTCGCTGGCGACGGGCGAGAAGGTGGTCATCAAGATCCAACGACCCGATGCGCGCGAGCTGATCGAGCAGGATCTCGCGCTGTTGGAGGTGTTCGCGGAGAAGGCGTCCAAGCGCCCGAGCCTGAAACTCGTCATCGACATGGAGGCGGTCTTCCAGCACCTGTCGGACTCCCTCCAACGCGAGCTCGACTTCCGACAGGAAGCCAACAACATGCAGCGGATCGGCGAAGTGCTCGAGCCCTTCCCGAGATTGGCCGTTCCCGCGATGCACCGGGGTCTGTCCACATCGCGGTTGCTGGTGATGCACGACGTGGGTGGAGGTCCTCTCGACTCGGCTCCTGAGGGCGAACCACGAAACGAGGCGGCCCGCCAGCTGCTCGAGTCCTTCTACAAGCAGATCATGGTCGACGGCTTCTTCCACGCCGACCCGCATCCCGGGAACCTGATGTGGCAGCCGGAGGAGGAACGTCTCTACTTCCTCGACCTCGGGATGGTCGGGGAGGTCGGCGCCGAGATGCGGGAGCACCTGATGCTCCTGCTGATGGCGTTCTCCCAGGAAGACGTCGGATTCCTCACCGACATCACGCTGATGCTGGCGAACGCGATCGAACGGAGCGACCTCGACCTGGACAGGTTCCAGTCGGAGATCGGGGCGCTGATGGCTCGATACCGGACCTCGTCCCTGAAGGACATCCAGCTCGGCCCGATCCTCCAGGAGATGACGGAGATCTCGCTCCGCTTCGGCGTGCCGCTGCCCGCGTCGCTGGCGCTCACCGGCAAAGCGCTCGCCCAGATGCAGCTCGCGACGGCGCAGCTTGACCCCGACCTCGATCCGTTCGAGGTGGCGGGGAAGTTCCTGATGCGGAGCCTGCTGCGAGGGATGGGGGCGAGGATCGACCCGAAGGCCGTCTTCTACCAGTCACAGAAGTTCAAGGTACGAGCGATGCGCGTGATCGAGGCGATCGAGCGGATGATCGGCGCCCGGCCCGGCCAGAAGATGGAGATCAACTTCCGCGCGGCGCCACTCGAGGCCACGGTGCGCCGGGCGGGCCGCCAGCTCGCCCTGGGCCTCACTGCGGGCGCGGCGATCCTCGCGAGCGGACTGACGGCGATGTCGGCGCGCGTGCCGGGCTGGGTGCCGATCACGTTCGGCATCGCGGCAGGTCTGTTGACGATGGGCTTGCTGCTGGACCTCTTCCGCGAACGCGGTCGCTAGGAGGAGGATCCGCCGCTGTCGACGCGCTCCTGAACCTCGCGGAGACGCTCGACGACGCCGTGGAGGATCGCGACCGCGACGCTGGGGTTCTGGATCAGGAACGGGTCGAAATAGATCGTCTCGATCACCAGCGCCTCCACCGGCTCCTTCGCCGTGACGCTCGCGGATCGTCGCGTGTGTCCGAGCAGCGCCATCTCACCGAAGAAGTCGCCGGGGCCGAGGTCGTGGACGGCGCCGCCGACCTCGACCTGTGCGGTGCCGGAGAGGATCACGAAGAGGCCGCCGCGGTCGGAGTCGCGCTCGACGAGCGCGTCGCCGGTCGCGAAGCTCCGTCGCTGGCCGACCTTGGCGACACGAGAGAGATCGTCGTCGGTTAGCTCTTCGAAGAAGCGGACCTTGCGGAGGACCTCGACATCGCTCGTCGTCATCTCATCGCCTCGTGCGGCTCATCCTAGTGAAGCGAGAGGGACGGCCTCGTCGCGGAGCTTCGCGGGGTCGGCCCGGCCGCCGGCCCGGATGATGCCCATCGCATCCTGGACTTCGGCGGGCCGGTCCACGGAGACCACAGCCTGCATCCTGCCTCCGAGCATGTAGAACGCCGCGAAGCTCCGCGACTCGAGGCTCCCCCGGATCACCAGGTCGTCCCACTCCCGGTGGTGCCCGGCGTACTGGATCGTGTGCTCGTACTGGTACGACCAGAACCAGTGGATCTCGTCGTACGGGGTGGCGC
>JBKKAE010000266.1:0-10330 GCA_046714835.1 Actinomycetota bacterium
CACCTGCCCGACCGCTCTCGTGAGGAGCGATACTAATGTTCGAGAGGTTCACCGACCGAGCACGGCGGGTGGTCGTCCTCGCCCAAGAAGAAGCGAGGATGCTCAACCACAACTACATCGGCACGGAGCACATCCTCCTCGGCCTGATCCACGAGGGTGAAGGGGTCGCCGCCAAGGCGCTCGAGTCGTTGAACATCTCGCTCGAAGCGGTCCGGCAGCAGGTCGAGGAGATCATCGGGCAAGGCCAAGCGGCGCCCACCGGGCACATCCCGTTCACGCCCCGCGCCAAGAAGGTCCTTGAGCTCTCGCTCCGAGAGGCGCTCCAGCTCGGCCACAACTACATCGGCACCGAGCACATCCTGCTCGGACTGATCCGCGAGGGTGAGGGCGTCGCCGCACAGGTACTGCAGAAGCTCGGCGCCGACCTCAACCGTGTCCGCCAGACCGTGATCCAGCTCCTCTCCGGCTACACCGCCGGCAAGGGCGAGCAGGTCTCCGGCTCCCCCGAAGGCAGCGGCCAGGGATCGATGGTGCTCGACCAGTTCGGACGGAACCTCACCCAACTCGCTCGGGACGGCAAGCTCGATCCGGTGATCGGTCGCGAGAAGGAGATCGAGCGCGTCATGCAGGTGCTGTCGCGCCGGACCAAGAACAACCCGGTGCTGATCGGCGAGCCGGGCGTCGGCAAGACCGCCGTCGTCGAAGGCCTGTCGCAGGACATCGTCCGCGAGGAGGTCCCCGAGACCCTCAAGGGCAAGCAGATCTACACGCTGGACCTCGGCGCGCTCGTCGCAGGCTCCCGCTACCGCGGCGACTTCGAGGAGCGCCTCAAGAAGGTGCTGAAGGAGATCAAGACCCGCGGCGACATCGTCCTGTTCATCGACGAGCTGCACACGCTGGTCGGTGCGGGTGCCGCGGAAGGCGCGATCGACGCGGCGAGCATCCTCAAGCCGATGCTCGCCCGCGGTGAGCTCCAGACGATCGGCGCCACGACGCGTGACGAGTACCGCAAGCACCTCGAGAAGGACGCCGCGCTCGAGCGTCGGTTCCAGCCGATCGTGGTGGAGGAGCCGACGGTCCCCCACACCATCGAGATCTTGAAGGGACTTCGGGACCGCTACGAAGCGCACCACCGTGTGAGCTTCACCGACGACGCACTGGTCGCGGCCGCCAACCTCGCCGACCGCTACATCGCCGACCGGTCGTTGCCGGACAAGGCGATCGACCTGATCGACGAGGCCGGATCGCGCGCGCGGATCCGCCGGATGACCGCGCCGCCCGACGTTCGCGAGGTGGACGAGAAGATCGCCGAGGTTCGCCTCCGCAAGGAATCCGCGATCGACGCACAGGACTTCGAAGGCGCCGCGTCACTTCGTGACGAAGAGCGGCAGCTCCAGGAAGAGCGCCAGCGTCGCGAGCAGCGCTGGAAGGCCGGCGAGATGGACGTCCTCTCCGAGATCGGCGAGGAAGAGATCGCCGAGGTGCTTTCGGTCTGGACCGGCATCCCCGTGTTCAAGCTCACCGAGGAGGAGACGGAGAAGCTCCTCCGGATGGAGGACGAGATCCACAAGCGGATCATCAGCCAGCACGAGGCCATCTCCGCGGTCTCGCGCGCGATGCGCCGCACCCGCAGCGGCCTGAAAGATCCTCGCCGCCCATCCGGGTCGTTCATCTTCCTGGGCCCGTCGGGCGTCGGGAAGACCGAGCTTTCCAAGGCGCTCGCCGAGTTCCTGTTCGGCGACGAAGACGCTCTGATCCAGCTCGACATGTCCGAGTACATGGAGAAGCACACGGTCTCGCGGCTGATCGGCTCGCCTCCCGGTTACGTGGGGTACGAGGAAGGCGGGCAGCTGACCGAGGCGGTCCGGCGCAAGCCATTCAGCGTGGTGCTCTTCGATGAGATCGAGAAAGCACACCCCGACGTGTTCAACACGCTGCTGCAGATCCTCGAGGACGGGCACCTGACGGATGCGCAGGGACACAAGGTGGACTTCAAGAACACGATCATCATCATGACGTCCAACCTCGGCACACGGGACATCGCGAAAGGCGTGGGGATCGGGTTCATGGCTGCCCGCGATGACGCCGTGACGTACACGAAGATGAAGGAGAACGTGATCGAGGAGCTCAAGCGTTCCTTCCGGCCCGAGTTCCTGAACCGGATCGACGAGGTCATCGTCTTCCACTCGCTGACGATCGAGGACGTGAAGCGGATCGTTGACCTCCTGATGCGCCGTGTGGAAGAGCAGCTCAAGTCCAAGGACGTGGACATCGAGCTCTCCGACGCGGCCAAGACGTTGCTGGCGGAGCGGGGCTACGACAAGGCGCTCGGTGCTCGCCCGCTGCGTCGGACGATCCAGCAGCTGGTCGAGGACCCGCTCGCCGAGAAGCTCCTGTACAAGGAGTTCCGCGCGGGAGAGACGATCATCGTCGACGTCCTCGACGGCGAGATCACGTTCGAACACGGTGCCGGCGTCATGCCCCCCGACACGCCGCCCGTCGAGCTCGCGGGCTCGATCGAGTAGGTCGAGCCCGCGTCACACGCCGCGTCCCGAACGCGGCGGGAAGGCCGAAGCCCGGTCCCTCTCGAGAGACCGGGCTTCTCGGCATCTCGGACGACCTTCGGGCCCTGCCCGGATGCAGAGTCGGTCAATCGCCACACGGAGCCCACGAGACCGGCTGCTCGTGGGACCCCCCGATCCGGAGGATGCCTTGACCGGTACCGGGAAGGAAGGCGATCCAGACTCGCCCCTCAACTTCCGGCGATCGGAAGGGCATCCAGCCTCCCTCTATCGTCGCGGAACCTGCCATGTTGACCCAGAGGCGATCCACGTCGGTCCCCGTTACCGCGAGCAGATAGCCGCCCTTCCGCGCAAGGCAGTCGACGAAGAGCGCGTTCTCGTCGTTGAAGTGGTAACACACAGACTCCCCGCCGATCGCCAAGCAGACACCTTCCTCGACGCCTAGGGGATCTGCGTTCGGATCCGATAGGTACCATCCGTAACCAAGATCCCTCCCGTGAGCGACGACCGACTTCCCATAGTCGCGAAAGTCGAGAGCGCCGGAAGCGACGGTCGGGTTTCCCCCTACATCGGTTGCTTCATCCCGGTCGGCCTTCACCGTGCCGAGGACCACGATGGCACCGACCATCAGCAACGCAGCCACGAGCGCGAACGTTCCCAGCCGCCGGTTCCCAGCCGACCGTCGCTGACGCTGCTCCTGCTTGTTCCATTCATCCAGGTCGGGTTCGACCTTCTGAGAAACCATCTCGAAGACCTCCTTGAGCTCAGGCATGCTTGCCTCCCGAGGTACGTCTGAGGACGGCACGTCCCTGCGTCGCGAGGGCCCGCACGGTGGATGGGCGGATGCCCATGATCCGTGCGGCCTCCTCGGAGCCGTAGCCGTACATGTCGAGCAGGAGGAGGGCGGCGCGTTGTCGCGGCGCCAGCTCGAGCAAGAGCGCGCGGACGTCTTCCCGGAGGTCGATCTCGTCGGACGGGTCGCGATCTCGCCCGACGGGGATCATGCGTTGCCCGGCCCGGCGTGCGGCGCGCGCTTGCATCCGGGAACCGTTCAGCGCCACCCGGAAGAGATAAGCGGTCGGACCGTCGATCCGATCGATCCGATCCCACCGCTCCCAGAGCTTCAGGAACGCGTCCTGCATCAGTTCCTCGGCATCGGCGGAGCTCCACGATGTTGTCTCCGGTCTGCACGGGCCCATGGATGCGCACGAGAGACCCTTCGTTTAGGAGGGTCCTGGACGACAGGGGTCACTCCGGCGGAGCGTACGCCTCGGTGTTGCCCCTGGCTCGCCCCGAACGTCGTCAGGCGACATCGACCCAGAGACTGTCGGTCTCGTCGTCGTACGCGAGCGCACGGATCTCGGCACCGAACGCGATCTCGATCACCTGGCGCGTGTCCTCGTCGACCCCGCGGATCCTTCCGTCCTTGTCGCCTACCCAGACGGCTCCCAACCCGGACGCAACCACGGTCGGTGTTTCGCCCACCTGCACGATCGCGCCCGTGGCGTTCGCGTCGACGTCGATCTCGGTGAGCGATCCGAGACTCCGGGAGAGTGCCCAGAGCCCATGCTCCCCAGAGACGAGTGCATCGACGCCACCTGCAACGCTGATGACGTCCACGCCCCGCATCGTCCGCGGGTCGTAGCGGGTCACCGTCCCGGCGAACGCGTCCGCGGTCCATAGGGACCCGTATCCGAACGCCATCGTGTCGATCGGAGCGAGCCCGGAGACCGAGCGAGCGCGATCCGTGGCTGGGTCCAGTCGCACCAGCTCTCCGACCCCGCTGCCGAGCCACACCCACCCGCCGCCGACCGCGACATCCGCCGTGAAGTTCTTGTCGGCGACGTCGGGCGCGAAACGGAACACGTGATCCTGTTCGTCGGTGCCTGGGTGCACCCGGATCAGGCCATCGCTATGCGCAACCCAGATGGCATCGAGGCCCTCGGCGACGTTGATCGAGAATTGACCGTAGATCTTGAGGGTGATCTTCTTTCGGACCTCTCGGCGCAACGGGTCGACGTGGTAGAGGGTTCTGGGGAGGCGGATCGTCCACACGCCTCCCTGACCGACGACCATCGCGTGATTCGTCTTCGGCGCTGACGTGCTGCCCGGCAGCGGGGCCCCTCCGGCCAGGATCGACGTGATCGTTTCCCCGCTCTCGGGATCGATCTGCACCACCGTCTCAGACGCGGGCGCGGCCGATCTACCCTTCGGAGGTGGATCGTGGCCTTCCCGGGTTGCGGCGAACGCGATGGCCGCGATCGCCAGCAGGAGCGCGAGTCCGGCGGCGATCAGCGCCTTCGGGGGTGGTCGCTCCCGTTCGGCGGACGGTTGGATGGCCTGGCGCCGCTCCGCCGCCTCGGCCGCTGGGAGCGGCCGCCCTCGCTCCTGATCGTCCACGCCTGTGACCGCGAAGACCTGCCAAGTCCCCGGCACGCCTTTCAGCTCGTGGGCCGAGAGGTCCTCGAACCCGAATCCGGAGCCCGTCACGAGCTCCTTCGTGGTGGAGGTCACGAGGATCTCGCCGGCGCCCGCGAGCGACATCACGCGGGCACCGATCACGACGGCGATCCCGTGGGTCTTGCCCTCTTGGGACTCCGTCTGCCCTGTGTGGATCCCGGAGCGGATCTCGACCCCTAATGTCCGCACGTCGTCGGCGAGCGCTGCCGCGCACCTGATCGCCCGGTCCGGCTGCGTGAACGTGGCGAAGAATCCGTCTCCCGCGTGGTCCTCCTCGTGGCCACCGGATCGCTTCAAGGCTGCTCGAACGACGCGGTTGAGGCGCGAGGACAGCTCCCGGTAGCGCACGTCACCGAGCTGCGCGGCCACGTGTGTAGACCCCACCACGTCGAGCATGAGCACAGTCGCGATCCGGCGCTCGGGCATGTGGCAGTATCCCCCCACGTCCGGGCAGGGCTCAACCGTCGCTTTAGAGCAGAGGTCGCAGCTCCTCCGGGACGAGATCGGCGAACGTCCATGCCGTCCAAAGATCTGTCGCGGTCATCACCGGATCTCGAGTCGCTCCTCTGCGAGCGAAGTGCTCGCACACCCGGGCGACGTCGCGAGCCAGGAGCGACTCGGCGTGCCGGTTCTTCTTGGGATCAACGGCCTGCGGAAGGTCGATCACGCAGATCTGTCCTTCCCACACGAGCACGTTGAACGGCGACAGGTCGCCGTGGATGACGTCATGGAACAGCATGCGCTCGATCGCACGGATGCACTGCTCGAGGAGCTCCTCGGCTTCCGCTTGGTCCTGCATCCGGTACCGATGGAGTTGCGGGGCCGCCTCGGCCTCGTCGCCGATGTAGGACATCAGGATCGCCCGGTCCGTGACCTCGATGGGTCGTGGCACCGCTGCCCCCGCCTCGAACAGCGCCTGCAGCGTCTCCCACTCCCGATTCACCCAGATGCCGCCCTGCACCTCGCGGCCGAACCTCGTTCTCTTGTCCAGCGCGACGCGGATGCGCCGCTCCTTGATGAACTCGCCGTCGCGGTAGATGGACTCGTCGCGGAAGTCCCGCCGGTCCAGCGGGTGATAGATCTTCAGCGCCGCGAGCTCTTCGCCGGTCGTGCGCGGGTTGGCGCGGCAGAGGTGGACACTCGCCTCCTTGCCGCTCTTGATGGGTCGGATGACCCGTTCGATGAGCCCTTCATCGAGGAAGTGCTCGATGACTTCGTCTCGCATCGCGGTCGCTCCTTCGTGGGGATGTTGGCGCTCGTTGGTCTGCGGACATGCCGGAACGCCGCGTCCTTCGGGAGCTACCGCGAGAGAGCCGGACGGCTCAGCGGGAGACGGAGGGGCGCAACGCGCGAACGGTGACCGAGTTCGCAGTCATCATCCATCCCTCCTTCTTCGTCGACGCGACCTCCGCGTCGAACCGAGCGAGTATACGTGCTACGGAGCTGCGAGATCGCTCACCGCCGCCTCGTCAGACTCGCTGAGCGGAAAGATCTTCTCCACGACAGCAACGGGGATGTGGGTGACCGCTCGGAACCCATCGCCGTCGGGAAGCACCTCTTGCGCGACGGAAACGAAGCGCGGCCCTCGCCGCACGAGGAATTCCACCGTGCTCACCAGGTAATCCGCTCTCGCATCCTCCGGATCAAGCTCCTCGAAGTCGAACCACGCGTCCCGCCAGATCACGAGGACGAGTGGGAACTCGGCCGAGTCGCTAGGGCTCTCGTGAAAGGGCTCGGTCTCTGTCGCATCGGGACCCTGATCCCATCCGCTGTCTCCGCCGCCGATCCTCACGACCTCCACAGCCGCTCCTCCTTCGTCACGTCAGGTATCGGCATCTCAGACGGAACTCGTAGGGGAGAGGGTCCGATCTCACACCGCCGGTCACAGATCCGAGCCGTTGGTCCTACTCGGAGGAGGGTAGCCAGGGCCGCCGACACCTCCGCGGGGGAGCTGTCACACCCGGTCGCTAGCGTCGGGCCTCCATGACGCGTCCCCGGACCATCTTCACCTGCTCGGGATGTCGACAGCAGGTCGCCCAGTGGGTCGGTCGCTGCCCCGGCTGTGCTGCGTGGGGCACGATCGAAAGCTCGGCAGGTGGGGCGCCGAGCCTCGTCGCCCCGGTCCTTACCCTCGGCGGCACCTCCGGGACCGAGCACCGCGTGCCCACCGGGATCCAGGGGCTCGATCGCGTGCTGGGTGGCGGGCTCGTGCCAGCATCGGTGGTCCTTCTCGCCGGTGAGCCGGGGATCGGGAAGTCAACGCTGCTGCTGCACCTGCTCTCCCGCCTGTCCGAGTCGGGCCGATCGTGCCTCCTCGTGTCCTGCGAGGAGTCCCACGGCCAGGTCGCAGCCCGTTCGCGGCGCCTGGGCGTCGCAGGCGACGCCGTCGGCTTCGCTCCGGGCAGAGACCTGGCCGCCGTGCTCGGAACGGCGCGCGATCGCGCGCCGTTCCTCCTCGCGGTGGATTCCATCCAGGCCGTGCGGGATCCGTCCGCCCCTCAGATGCCGGGCGGTGTCGCCCAGGTGCGGAACTGCACGGACGCCCTCGTCGGGATGGCCAAAGAGGAGGGTGTCGCGGTCGTGATGACGGGGCACGTGACCAAGGACGGGGATCTCGCCGGGCCGCGGGCGCTCGAGCACGCTGTGGACGTCGTGCTGATGTTCGAAGGGGACCCTCGGTCCGGACTTCGGGTGCTCTCGGGCGGGAAGAATCGGTTCGGCGCCGAAGGCGAGACCGCGTGGTTCGAGATGGGCCCCGACGGGCTCCACGAGGTCGATCCCGCGGGTGTGCTCCTGTCGGGCTTCGCCGTGTCCGGAGCCGCCGTCGCTCTCCCCTTGGCGGGTCGAAGGGCGCTCGCGGTCGAGGTCCAAGCCCTCGTGGGCTCCCCGGACGGCCCCGCCCGGCGGCAGACGACCGGCCTCGACGGGCGCCGGTTCCAGCTCATGGCCGCTGTGCTCGCTCGCGCCGGCGGCTACCGCCTCGGGCGGGCCGAGCTGTTCGGAGCCTCCTCGGGAGGCCTTCGGGTCGACGATCCGGCCGCGGACCTCGCGGGCGCGGCCGCTCTCGCGTCGGCCGTGTCGGGGGTGCCCTCGCCGGAGGCGACCGCGTTCGTGGGCGAGGTCTCCCTGACGGGGCTCGTTCGGCCTGCGTCCGCGATGCCGCAGCGACTGGCTGCGGCCGAGGCCGCGGGATGTCGATATGTGTTCGCAGCCCCAGGTCAGGACACTCAGCGGCATCCTCGACTGGTCCCCGTTCGGGATGTGTCGGAGGCTCTTTCTTGGGCCGGTCCCCGGGAGGCCAGAGCACAACGCAGGGCGTCCTGAGCGGTCGACCCATCACCCGATCGGACTTACCGCGAACAAGCGAAAGTGCCTCTGACCTGCAGTTTTGGGTTGCGGGAGAGACGGTTCCGTGTTATCCTTCCTAATCTCGCCGGCCACGCTTCGGCCGGACGCCTGCTCTCATGAAGGGGGAACCTCTTGTCCGCGTTCCGTAAGGGAGACACCGTCGTCCATCCCGAGCACGGGGCGGCCGTCATCGAAGAGCTGAAGGACAAGGAGTTCCTCGGAGAGAAGCGCAAGTACCTGGTGCTGCGCGTCGTCTACGGCGACCTGACCCTTTCGGTCCCGGTGGACTCGGCCGAGCAGGTCGGCCTCAGGCCGGTCATCAGCAAGCCCCAGGTCAAGAAGATCCTGAAGGTCCTCACGGAGGCCGAGACCATCTCGGCGGCCAACTGGAGTCGCCGGTTCAAGAACAACCTCGAGAAGCTCCACTCGGGCGACCCCTTCGAGGTGGCCGAGGTGCTCCGGAACCTCTCGATCAGAGACCGCGAGAAGGGGCTTTCCGCGGGAGAGAAGCGCATGATCCACAAAGCCCGGCAGATCCTGATCTCGGAGCTGTCTTACGCGGCCGGCAAGACCGAGGAAGACGCCGAGATCATGATCGACGAGGTCTTGGACGGCGCTCACGGTGTGAAGCTGGCCGCTCAGGCCTGACGGTAGGCCCTCCTCAGGCCGGATCCACCCGAAGGTTCCACGCGGAACTCAGGAGGAGTCTCCCTTGCGCCGAAGACCCTTGAAGGGGGCAATCGGCCCCTCGATCGTGCTTCCCGAGGCGGGGTGAGCATCGTGACGGAGAACGAGCAGGGACGACGAGGCGGTGATGTCCGCGGGCGCATCGCCGGCGGCGTCCGCCTCATCTTCGTCGCCCTGATCGCGACGGTCGGCGCTCGGATCGGAGAGGCTTCCGGCACCGCCAGCACGAGCCGCGCCCTCCTGTTCGTGTTCCTCGGGGCCGGCGTCGGCTACGTGGTGGGAGGGATCTTCGGACGTCTCACGCTCCAGGCCGTGCACGGTCTCGAGACCGAGCTCGGCAAGAAGCCACCGGCGGTACTCGCCGGCGGCGTCGTGGGTCTCGTCGTGGGGCTCCTCGTCGCCGCGCTGTTGATGGTGCCCCTCCTCTTCCTGCCTGCGTCCGCGTCGTGGCCCGCGATCGTGTTCCTGTACCTCACGATCGGGACGGTGGGTTATCGGCTCGGGCAGACCAAGTACGAGGACATCTTCGGGCTCGTCGGGATCAAGCCGCGCGCCGCAGGGGTTCAGCGCGGGGATCTTCACGTGATGGACACGAGCGCCTTGATCGACGGCCGAGTCGCCGACCTGGTCGCCACCGGTTTCGTCGGGGGCACGATCCTGTTGCACGAGGGCGTGCTCCGCGAGCTCCAAGCGATCTCCGACTCTTCCGATCCGCACCGCCGGTCCCGCGGCAGGCGTGGTCTCGACATGCTCGTGGAGCTTCAGAAGGCACCGACGGTGCAATTCCAGTTGGTGGAAGAGGCCGGGGTCATCGACGTCGACGCCGCGCTCGTGCGACTCGCACGCGAGCGCGGCGCGCAGCTCATCACCGTGGACCACAACATGGCGAAGGTCGCCGAGGCCCTCCGCGTGCCTGTCACCCAGATCAACGCCCTCGCCTCTCGCTTCCGCGTTCCGTACACGGCCGGTGACGAGATCTCGGTCCGGCTGGTCAAGGAGGGCCGCGAGCACGGGCAGGCGGTGGCCTATCTCGACGACGGCACGATGGTTGTCGTCGAGCAGGCCGTCGGAAGCATCGGGTCGCAGGTGGATGTCCGGGTCACGAACGTGATCCAGACCACCACCGGTCGCATGATCTTCGCCGCCGTGACGGGCCAGGCGCCCGCGACGGCCGACGCCGGCGCCTGAGCCGCTTCGGTCTGCGATGCTTCGAACGTGGAGTCCGACGACGCGATCGTTATCTTGTTGGGCGCCGGCGCCGGCCGTCGGCTGGGCGCCGCCGAACCGAAGGCGCTGCTCCCGATCGGCGGCCG
>JBKKAE010000267.1:0-10069 GCA_046714835.1 Actinomycetota bacterium
TCTTCGCCTCGTCGTAGGTGGGAAGGATCACCATGGTTCGCGCGCCGGGGTCGAGCGGCGCCGGTGCGGGACGCTCGTTCCGACGGCCCCGCGGCACCGCCGCCATCCCGATCGCGAACGCGAGCGAAGCGATGGGGAGCCAGTCGCCCCAGCGTACGTAGAGCGTTCGCCCGGTCGATGCGCGGATGGTCCTTCGGATCAGTCCGGGTTCGAACAGCTCGGTCCGTTGGGACGTGTGACCGCTCGGGTCGACGAACGCGCTGATCCCGGACACGGCGGCGTGCACCACCCATCGACCGGTCTCGATCGCGCGGATCCGGGACATCTGGAGATGTTGCGCGGAGGCGGACGTCTCGTCGTAGGCCGCGTTGTTCGTGAGGATGACGAGGAACTGCGCGCCTTGTCGTACGAGCTCGCGGTCGAGCCCGGGGAAGCTGTTCTCGAAGCAGATCGGCGCCGCGAACCTCGGGAGCGCCGGGGCATCCAGGGTATGCACCCGCTCCCCCGGCGTGAGCTCGTACGCGATCTGGTCGAGTGCGGGGATCCAGCCGACGACACGCTTCCACGGGATGTACTCACCGTACGGAACCAGGTGGGTCTTCCGATAGACGTCCACCACCGCTCCCCCGCCGTCGAAGACGACCGCCTGGTTGAACAGTGTCGGGGCGACGCCTCCACCGACGGAGCGGATGTCTCGGCTGGTGGCTCCCGTCAGGACCGGGACCCCCACCTCCGCGATGGTGGCGCGGACCTCATCGAGGATCTCAAGGGACCCCGGGTCGAGCGCGCTCTCTCCCCAGACGGCCAGATCGGGAGGCGCATCCTTCAACGTCTGGTGGAGGTCGAGGTTGAGCCTGGTGACCGCGATGTCACCCTCTTCCCTCGAGCCCTGCCTGACGGCTTCTTCGAAGTCGACCTGGATCGCCGCGACGTCGATGGGTCGCCCGGTGGCGTCGGCGAACGGGATGAGGAGAGGCGAGAGAGCAGCGAGGGCAGCGATCCCGACCCACCGAGCCCGGCGTGCGAGGGAACCCTCCCGGGTGGCCGCCTCCGCGAGCAACGCCGCCGCGAACGCCACGACGAACGTGACACCGAACACGCCCGCGACCACCGCGAAGCGCACCGTGATCGAGTTCGGGACCTGGGACACACCGAGGGAGCCCCACGTGAACCCACCGAACGGCCAGAGTCCTCGGAGCCAGTCCATCGCCGTCCACACGGCGGCCGCACCGAGCGCGGTGAGCGCGGGCCGGCCGGATCTGCGGACGAGCGGGAACACGGCGCCGAACAGGGCGATCGACAGGGCGGTAAGGAGCGTCAACGCACCCCAAGCGAGTGAGCCGAAGAGCATGATCCACGAGAGCGTGATCCCGAACGCCACGAGTCCATAGACGAGCCCCAGCAGGAACCCTTGTCCGGAGGTCGCGTCCCGCAGCGCGACGAGCAGGAGCGCGGGCGCGAGGAACGCGAGCGGCCACGCCGCGACGGGAGGGAAGGCGAGAGAGGACAGTACGCCCCCGATCAGGGAGAGGGCGAGCGCGACCGGGAGCCGGTCCTGGGTCAGGCGCAGTCGCGGCAGAACATCCGCCGTTTGTCCGCGAGTTGACCGCGGTGTTTCACGAGGTAGCAGTTCTTGCAGACGAACTCCGTCGACTGGATGGGGACCACGCGCGTCTCGATCGGCTCGAGCCGGTCGTCCCCTTTCGTCGTCGCGGCGACGGCCACCACCGGTTCCTCTTCGTCGGCGTCGTCCTCGTCGTCACGAGCCTCTTGCTTCTCGAGAACCTCGTGGATCGACTCGACGTCGGCGACCGCGGGGTCCGCGGGCGTGGCGGCGGCATCCGCCAGGTCCTCTTCGGTCGGCTCGATGTCGTCGAGGTCCTCCTCGGCCGCGACGTCCTCGTCCTCGCGCTCTTCCGTGCGCTCTACCACCTGTTCCTCCGGGTTCGGTCCTCGATCCGGCCGCGGATTCTAGCGTCCGCTCCTCCACTTGCCTCGGCATCTCGCCTCGGCACCTGCCTTGGCGCGCCCATATCGGCGCTCGCCATGGAAGTACGCTGCGGAGACACACGATGTTCCCCGGCAGTGGAAGATGGAAACGCGAGAGCCCGAGAGACCTTTGGGGCCGCGACGCCGGGGCGCCGCGTTCTCTACTCAGCCTCTCGGGCTCCGCATGCGTCTCCGCCGGGGCGGTGACGCAGGCAGGACGTTACCGAGCAAGGCACGGGAGGACAACCCGAAACCCCAGAAACAGTGCCAAGATCAACGGATGCGGGTTCGTCAGGCTCGGTAGACCTCGCGGCCGAGGGAGACCGTGAGTACGGGCCGGAGGCCTTCCAGGGACGGTACCTCGAGGGGGTCATCGTCGTACGCGGCGAAATCGGCATGGCGTCCCGGTTCGAGTGCCCCCTTCTTGCCGTCCTGGTGTCCGAGGCGGGCGCTCCCCACCCGATGGAGCTTCAGGGCCTCGAGCCTCGTCAGGCGCTGTGAGGGTTCGTGGTGGCTTTCGAGTGCCGCGATCGCGAGCATCGGATCGAGCGGCGTCACCGGCGAGTCGGAACCGACGCCGACCTCGATGCCGCGGTCGAGCATCGTACGGATCGGATGGGCGGCCATCGCGCGCGCGGGACCGAGCCGCTCCTCGTACATGCCCCCCCCTTGTCCCCAGAGCCGGTCGAACGCGGGTTGCACCGAGACGGCCAGTCCGAGCATCGCGGTCCGCTCGATCTGGTCGGCCGAGGGCAGGACGAAGTGCTCGATCCGGTGACGTCGGGCTCGGAAGTGTCGCCGTTCCCGCGAGTCGAGAGCGACGTAGACGCGTTCCCAGGTCTCGAGGACCTGCTCGATCGCCCGGTCCCCGATCGCGTGGACGCCCACCTGGAGCCCGGCGTTGTGGCCGGCATGGAAGAACTCGGCGAGCGAGTCGTCCGCGTGATACAGCTCGCCTTGTTCCGAGCTGTCTTCGTACGGATGTGCGAACGCGGCGGTCCTCGCCCCGATCGAACCGTCGACGGGGAGATCACCCCCGATCGCGAGGAAGCCTCGCTCCATCGCCTCGGGGAGCGACATCGAGGCGGGAACCGGAGAGACGTCGACCGGCAGGCGCCCGCGATGACCGACCAGGACGTCGAGGTCCGACACGTCGAGCGACATCTCGTGGACGGCCGTCACCCCTCGCGAGGCCGCGAGGCCGGCCGCCTGCAGCTGGAACTCCTCGATCCGCTGGCGCTCGTAGGACGACTCCACCCACGTCGAGACCCGCCGGTTCGCCTCCTTCGTGAGGCGCCCCGTCGGCCGACCGTCCTCACCCACCTCGACCCCTTCGGCGTCCGTGAGGTCGAGGGCGGTGAACACCTCCGCGCTCACCACGGAGATGTGTCCGTCTGTTCGCGTGAGTACGACGGGGAGGGGGGTCAGCGCGTCCAGTTCCGCGCCCGTCGGCAGGTCCGGCCGATCCCAGCCCGACTCGTCGAAGCCCTCCAGATGGACGGGGGACGTGCCTGCGGCCGATCGCTCCGCGACGAGACCGAGCAGATCCTCCTTCGACGTCGATCCCCTGACATCCTCGTTCGTGAGCGACCGCCCGGTCGCGGTGAGATGCACGTGACTGTCGATGAAGCCCGGGACGATGGTGGTGCCGGGAAGCTCGATCGTGAGATCTGCCTCCGGCGGGTCACCGGTGCCCACGCGCTGGATGTGGCGCTCGTCGACGAGGAGCCACTCCCCCATCATCGGGTGGGACAGGGTGACGACACGGGATGCGCGGTAAAGGGTTCTCACGGAGCCGCGATGATAGAGGAGTCCTGCTCACCGAGCGCGACGGCCCGAGCCTCATCGATGTCGGCGACGGGTCGTGTCTTCACTTCGTGGAGCGACAGACCCATCCTTCTCGTGACGTCATCGAGGGCGGAGAGTGCGCGCCGGACATCGGGGCGTGCGCCCCACAGCACGACGTCGTCCACCCAACGCACATGCCGGGCGCCCGTGCCCCGGATGGCGTGATCCATCTCGCCAAGGACAGCGTTGGCCAGAACCGCGGACGGCTCCGGACCGATCGGAAGGCCGCGCACGCCGCGTTCGTGGAGACGGCGGAGGAAGGCAACCGCGTGTTCCGCATCCGGCCCCAGGAGCGAGGCGATCGTCTCGGGCGAGATCGACCCGTAGCAATCGCGGACGTCGGCCACAGCGAACGTCGTGCCGGGGGGTGCCGCGCGGAGGACCCTTCGCAAGGTCCTTCGCCACGCAGCTCGGGCGGGTGCCCAGGGAGCGAGGGTCGGTCCGGCCGCAGACGGTTGAGTTCGGATCGCGAACGCCTCGGGGCCGAGCGCTCGCTCGATCCCGCCGGCGAGCGGACGGACCGCCATCCGGTACTCGGCGTCGCCGGCGGGATCGAGCAAGGTGAGCCATCGGAGGCCGCCGCCGGGCTTCGGCACCGGCTCGACGCGAGGGCCCATGTGGTCGGTCCTCGTCGGCGGCCGCGGCGGACGTCGGACCAACAACGACTCCTCACGGGGGAACCGGGAGGAGGAGACGGCGACCGTACCGTCACCCGGTCGTTCCGGGCAATCGGCCGTCCCGGGGATATCTCCCTCCCCCGCACCGTGTGGGAGCATGCTCGCGTGCTGGACGCACGCGATCTCGCGATCCTCACCGCGCTGCAGGACGACGCGCGGGCCACGTACGCCGACGTGGGCTCCAAGGTGGGACTGTCGGCCTCGGCGGTGCACGATCGCGTCCGGAAGCTCGAGCAGCAGGGGGTGATCCGGGGCTACCGTGCGGTCCTGGACGCGGAGGCGATCGGCCTGTTCGTGACCGCCCTGATCGCGGTCACCCCGCTGGACCCCCATCAGCCGGACGACCTGCCAGCGCGCGTCCGCGAGCTCCCGGAGGTCGAGGACTGCTATTCGGTCGCGGGTGAGGCGAACTACGTGCTCAAGGTCCGGACGAAGACGACCGGCGACCTCGAAGACCTGATCAGGCGACTCCGCGAGAAAGCGGGAGTCACCACGAACACCACCATCGCCCTGTCGATCCCGTTCGAGGATCGCCCACTGCCGACCTGATCGAGGGTCCCATCTTCCCCGTTCGAAGTCTCATAATGGTCCGATACACCGGTCTCCCGATGGACGGATGAGAGGTCCCCATGCCGAGCGATCTGGACACGCAGCCGAAGCATCGCTTCGAGTTCACGAGCCGACCGAAAGAGTCCGAGCGCGAGTATCGGACGCCCGCGCACTTCTGGGACCGGATCCGTCTGCTGGCCTTCCTCCTCGGCGCGTTCCTCGTGCTCGTTCTCGCCGACGTCTCGGCGAGCAACATGTCGTTCCGCAGTGCGCTCCAGGATCAGGTGGGCAAGCGTTGGTGGCTCCTCGCCCTCGCCGCGATCGAGGTGCTCCGCCAGCTCCACTACTACCTCCAGGAGCAGTCGAAGGGCTACTACCGTTTCTGGCGGAAGCTGCTCGACCGAGAGGAAGAAGCGCTCGGCAGGATCAACCCGTTCGTTCGGTTCCGGCTGGGACGGCTCGCGCGACTCCTCGTGTTCGGCTGGATCCTCGGCGCGATCATCGCCGCGTTCATCAGCACCCCAGGAGATCAGGTCAATGCCCTGGAGGCGTGGTTCCGGCTCCCCGGGATCATCAAGGAAACGTTCGGTCAGATCGTCTACTTCCTCTTCATCATGTCGTTCGGGATCCTGCAGATCGGCGGGATCTTCTGGTTCATGTCGCGGGGCGGCACCGAGGTCTACATGCCCGACGATATCGACACACGGTTCTCCGACGTGAAGGGGCAAGACGCCGTCCTCGAACGCGTGAAGGAGAACATCATCTTCTTGGAGGACCCGGAGGCGATCGAGAAGCGCGGCGGATACGTGCCGGGCGGACTGCTGCTCTGGGGGCCGCCGGGGACGGGCAAGACGCTGATGGCCCAGGCGGTCGCGGGCGAGACGGCCAAGCCGTTCGTCTTCGTCGAGCCCGGAGCGTTCATCAACATGTTCATGGGCGTCGGCATCCTCAAGGTCAAGTCCCTGTACCGGAAGCTCCGCAAGCTGGCTACGCGCTACGGCGGTGTGATCGTCTTCATCGACGAGGCAGACTCGCTCGGGAACCGCGGCAACGTGGGTCCGCAGGGCGGCTGGGCGATGAGCCCCGCGGTCACGCCGTGGACCAACGAGCTCACGTGCAACGGGATGGGATACGTCTCCGACGCGGGTCGCAACACCGTCTTCGAGCTCTCGCCTCCGTTCGGCGGAGGTCAGACCGAGCGCATCATCATGGGAGGGATGGGCGGCGGCGGGATGGGGACGTTGCAGGCGCTGCTTTCCGAGATGGACGGCCTGAAGAAGCCTCGAGGACTCACGAACCGTCTCAGGCGGCTCCTCGGGATGAAGCCGAAGCCACCGCCGCGGTACCGGATCCTGCACATCTTCGCGACGAACCAGCCGCACGTGCTCGACGAAGCGATGCTCCGGCCTGGACGGATCGACCGGAAGTTCAAGGTCGGGTACCCACAGCTGGAGGGGCGCGTCGCCACCTACCGCTACTACTTCGACAAGGTGAACCACGGGCTGACCGACGACGAGATCACGAAGCTCGCGACGATCACACCGTACGCGGGCGGCGCGGACATGAAGGACATCGTCAACGAATCCCTCGTGATCGCGATCCGCGATGGCCGCGATCGGGTCGGTTGGACGGACGTCGTGAAGGCGAAGCACGTGAAGCAACACGGGCTTCCCGACGACCACGAGTACATCGAGCGGGAGCGGCACGCGGTGGCGGTACACGAGGCGTGCCACGCGGTCGCCGCGTACCACCTCCGCAAGCACATGACGATCGACCTCGCGACGATCGAGCGTCGCGGCGACGTCGGTGGCTTCGTGTCCTCGATCCCGCCGGAAGACCAGTTCGTCCAGTGGCGCTCGGAGCGCGAGATCGACGTGATCACGTTCCTCGCGTCCCTCGCGGGTGAGCGACTCTTCTTCGACGGCGATCACTCCACCGGCGTGGGCGGGGACATGCGCGGCGCGACAGCGTTGACGACCCAGATGCTCGCGTACTTCGCGATGGGAGAGACCATCGCCTCACGCTCGGTCACGCTCGCCGGTCTCCGGGGACCGGTGCAGCCCGCGGAAACCGGGGCCGACCGCTCCCTGTTCGATACGGAGTTCGGCAAGTCGGTCGAGGGCAAGCTGAAGGAGCTCTACGATCGGACGATGGCCCTGCTGGAAGAGCATCGCGACGACGTCCTCACCGTCGCTCACGCCCTCGAGACGTACAAGACGATCACCGGCGACGATGTCGAAGCCATCATCGAAGGTCGCGAGGGGCCGAACATCGACGGCCGCCGCTATCACGACTCCCGGTTCCTCGATGAGCTCGAGACCTATCACGCCGCGTGTGCCGCCGCGCACCTTCAGCACGGAGGCGTGGAGGGCACCATCCCGATCCCGGTACCACCGCCGCCCGTCGGGGCGCTCGTCGCGGTCCGGTCCGGATCGGGCAACGGTCGGCGCGAGCAGCAGCAACGCATCGGCGGTACGGAACCCAGCGAAGAGTGACCCTCGCCGGTGCGACCGGCACCCGCCGCTAGGATTGGCGCGTGCGTCTCTACAACACGCTCACGCGTCAGGTCGAGGAGGTCGTTCCGGTCGAACCGGGCCGCGTGAAGATCTACGCCTGCGGTCCCACCGTGTACCGGTACGTCCACCTCGGGAACCTCCGCACGTTCATGCTGACCGACCTGATCCGACGCACGCTCGA
Source organism: Actinomycetota bacterium (assembly GCA_046714835.1). GTDB lineage: Bacteria > Actinomycetota > UBA4738 > UBA4738 > HRBIN12 > JAJNBA01. The sequence continues at coordinate 7,761 of JBKKAE010000267.1, forward strand.
GTTCGAGGGCTACGAGGTCACCGAGGTCCAGAACATCACCGACGTCGGACACATGACCGACGAATCCTCCCCCGAGGCGGTGGACAAGATGCTGTTGGCCGTCGAGGACGAGGGGCTGCAGCCGCTCGAGATCGCCGAGAAGTACACGCGCGAGGCGCTCGACGACATGGCGGCCGTCGGGATCCGTCTGCCGGACGTCATGCCGAAGGCCACCGACCACATCCCCGAGATGATCGACCTCACGGCCACGCTGATCGAGCGCGAGCACGCCTACGTCGTCGAGACGGGCTCCGTCTACTTCGACGTCACCAGCTTCCCCGGCTACGGGAAGCTTTCCGGCAACACGCTGGACAAGCTGAAGGCGGGGCACCGCGACCTTGAGACGGATCCGGCGAAGCGGCATCCCGCCGACTTCGCGCTCTGGAAGTCAGCGGGTCCAGGGCGATTGATGAAGTGGCCGAGCCCGTGGGGTGAGGGTTTCCCCGGCTGGCACGTCGAGTGCTCCGCGATGTCGATGAAGTACCTGGGCGATCGGTTCGACATCCACACCGGCGGCAACGACCTCAAGTTCCCCCACCACGAGGACGAGATCGCGCAGTCCGAGGGTGCCGTCGGCCACGAGGTGGTCTCCACGTGGGTGCACGGCGGATTCCTGCGGCTCACCGGGCAGAAGATCGCGAAGTCGACCGGAAACGTGATCCGCGCGGCGGAGCTCGTGGAACGCGGCCTCGACCCGCTCGCCTTCCGGTGGCTCACCTTCCAGACCCGGTATCGCTCCGAGATGGATTTCACGTGGGAGGTGATGGAGACGGCCGACCAGCGGGTGAAGCAACTACGGCGTCACGTCGCGGAGTGGGGGAAGCCATCCGACCCTGGGAGCACCGCTGCGGAGGACTTCGACGCTCGCTTCCGGGAGGCGCTCGCGAACGACGTGGACATGCCCTCCGCGGTCCGGGCGGTCAACGATCTCGATCACTCGAGCGACGTGGCGCCCGGTGAGAAGCGCGCGCTGCTCGCGGCCTGGGACCACGTCCTCGGTCTCGACCTCGAGCGGGAGGCCCGGGCCGGATGGGAGCCGACCGAGGAGATCAAGCGGCTCGTCTCGGAGCGCGATGCGGCACGAGAGACGAAGGACTACGCGCGCTCGGACGAGCTCCGCGACGAGCTCCAGGCGATGGAGCTCGAGGTCATGGACACCGCGGAGGGCACCAGGGTTCGTCCCCGGGACTAGGCCGGGCTCAGCCGACGCCGAGAGGCTTGCCCAGACGCCGTGCGGCCGCTTCGAGCGCGTCGGAGAGAAACGTGCTCCCTTGGAGGCCGGGCAGCTCGCCGAGCGTGTGCTCCATCTCCTTGACCGCGACCATCCCGTCGGCGTCGCCGAACAGCGAATGGATCACGAAGTCGGTCTCGTGCTGTGGCCTGACGCCCGTGCCGACGGGCGCCCAGAGATGCTCGAGCGCCCACCGGGTGATCGTCCGGGCCTGCCTCGACCGGGCGAGGCGCATCCTCGCCTGGGCCCGGTAGAACGCGAAGTGCCGCCGCTCGTCCTTGATGATCGCCTGTAGCAGCTGGATCAGCACCGGATGCTCCGTTCTCGCGATGATGCGGTGATAGCCCGTCAGCGTGCCCAGCTCGTTCACCGCACCCCACGTCATGTGCACCGCGACGAAGTCACGGAACAGCGCCGACCCGAGGAGCGTGCCCATGTGCGAGACGTAGCCCTTCGTCCCGAACTTCCGTCTGATCCACTGGTTGCGGTCGAACCGGGTGGGGAACGGGTCGTCCCCCGCGACCTCCTCGTAGGAGGGATGCAGACGGTAACCGGCTTCCCCGAGGAATCGGCTGTAAGCCTCTCCGTGCCAGAGCTCTTCGTAGCCCCAGCATGAAAGGAACGAGGTGACCTCCGGGTCGAACGAGGCCCGCGTCGCGAGCAGATCGCGCAGGAACACGACCGTGTGGGTCTCGATATCCATCATGTACGCGAGGCATCGAGCCTCGTCGGCCGTCACCGGATGCTGCCCGATCCGGCTCCAGTCGACCGCCGACAGGTCGACGCGGGTGGACGCTCGGAGATATCGGTCCAGGTCGAAATCCGACGTGTTCATCTTCATGATCTCGTCCCTCGTCACGGCGCAACCCCGATCCTGTTAGCGGACTTCTTACCCCCTTCGCGGACTCCTTACCCCGTGGTTCGCACCACCTGGGCGACAGGATTACCTGAGGTGGGTCTTCGTGGTCAAGACACGACCCGAAGCTCGCGCGTGCTCCGGTTGAGGCGCTCGACGCCGTCCGCGGTCACGGCCACGATG
>JBKKAE010000268.1:0-3095 GCA_046714835.1 Actinomycetota bacterium
GTCGGCTGCCCCCACGTTTCCTGCTCGATCGCATCCGGAAGTGCGAGCGCCATCTTTCGAAGGGTGTCCTTCCTCATGTCGCCCCTCAGTGCGCCACGGCAGCTGCGCCGTGCTCGTCGATCAGGGCGCCGGTCGTGAACCGCTCCAGGGAGAACGGTCGAACCATGTCGCTGGGCTCTCCGGTCGCGATCGTCTCCGCGTACGCCCACCCCGACCCAGGCGTCGCCTTGAAACCTCCCGTGCCCCAGCCGCAGTTCAGGAACAGCCCGTCGATGCCCGACAGCCCGACGATCGGCGACGCGTCCGGGCACACGTCGACGATCCCGGCCCAGGTTCGCAGCAGCTTCGCGTGCGCGAACACGGGGAACAGCTCCACGGCTGCCGTCAGCTGTTCCTCGATCACGTGGAACGAGCCCCGTTGCGCGTACCCGTTGTAGGCGTCGATGCCGGCGCCCATCACGAGCTCGCCCTTGTCGGCCTGCGACACGTAAACGTGCACCTTGTTCGACATCACGACGCAGTCGAGGACGGGCTCGTAGAGCGTGCTCACCAAGGCCTGAAGGGGGTGGGACTGGAGCGGCAGGCGGAGGCCGACCATCGACGTCAGGACGCTCGTGTGGCCGGCGGCCGCCAGCGCCACCTTCGACCCGCGGATCTCGCCGCGCGTCGTCGCGACGCCTTCGACGCGACCGTCCGGGCCGCGAAGGAAGCCGGTGACCTCGGCGTGCTCGACGACGTCGACGCCGAGCTCGCTCGCCCGCGTCGCGTACGCCCATGCGACCTTGTCGTGTCGCGCGACGCCACCTCGCCGCTGCAGCGTCGCTCCCATCACGGGATACCGGAGCGACGGCGAGACGTTGACCAGAGGACAGAACGCGGCGACCTCCTCGGGTGTGAGCCATTCCGCGTCGACCCCGTTCAGCCGGTTGGCGTGTACCCGGCGCATCGACGAGCGCACCTCGCCCAGGTCGTGCGCGAGGTTCAGCACGCCACGCTGCGAGAACTCGACGTCGACCCCGAGCTCCTCTTCGAGTCCTTCCCAGAGCTTCAGCGAGTGCTCGTAGATCGCGACCGACTCGTCCCAGAGGTAGTTCGACCGGATGATCGTGGTGTTCCGGGCCATGTTGCCGCCGGCCAGCCAGCCCTTCTCCACCACGCAGACGTCGCTGATGCCGTGGTGCTTCGCCAGGTAGTAGGCCGTGGCGAGGCCGTGACCCCCGCCCCCGACGATCACGACCTCGTAGGACGACTTCGGTTCGGCGGCTCGCCAGTAGCGCACGGCGCACATCTTGCCGCAGCGGCGCCGTGGCCGTCCGCCGTATGCTCAGCGGCCATGGCGACGCCCGGTTGGTCGGAGGAGGACCGCGAGATCCAGGAGCGCGCCCGCCGCCTCGTGGACGAGCTGATCCCGTGGGAGGTCCACGCGGAAGAGCACGAGGGCCGGATCCCCGACGACGTCCGTGAGGGTCATCGCGCCAAAGCCAGGGAGCTCGGCCTCTCCGCGATGAACATGCCGAAAGAACTCGGCGGCGCCGGGTTTACGATGTTCCAGCAGGTCCTGGTCTCTGAACAGACCGGAAGGGTGACTAACGCCCTGGGCTGGTGCGTCCACACGCCGCCGGCGTGGGCTCCGGCCGTCTGCACCCCCGAACAGATCGAGCGCTGGATCGTGCCAGCCGTGCGCGGCGAGCGCCACGAGTGCTACGCGATCACGGAGGAGGGCGCCGGCTCCGACGTCGACGCGATCGAGTCGACCGCGCGTCGCGCCGGGGAGGACTACGTCCTGAACGGCACGAAGATGCACGTGACCTCGTACAACACCGCGGACTGGGTCTTCTTCCAGGCGAAGCTCGCGGGCGGCGACCACGAGGGGGAGCACGCGCTGTTCTTCATCGACAAGGACACGCCCGGCGTTCGCCTCCTCCGCGAGCCGCGCTACTCGCACACGTACCCAGACACCCACGCGATCGTCGCGTTCGAGGACGTGCGTGTCCCGGCCTCGCATCTGATCGGCGCCGAAGGAGACGGCATGTCGTTCACCCACGAGTGGTTCCGCTACGAGCGACTGATGATCGCCGCCCGCTGCTGCGGTGCGATGGACCGGCTGGTCAACGAAGCCACCGCGTTCGCGAAGGAGCGCGTGCAGTTCGGCAAGCCGATCGTGGAGTACCAGGCGATCGGGCACATGCTGGCGGACTCGCTCAACGACCTGTGGGCGTCGCGGCTGATGACCTACGAGCTGGCGCGGGGGATCGACGCCGGGATCGACGTCAAGATCCAGCACGCAAGGTGCTCGATGGCGAAGCTCTTCGCTTCCGAGGCCGCCGGGCGCGTCGCCGATCGTGCGGTGCAGATCTTCGGCGGACGCGGCTACATGCGCGAGAACGTCGCGGAGCGATTCTTCCGCGAGCTCCGCGTCGACCGGATCTGGGAAGGAACCTCGGAGATCCAGCGGAACATCGTCGCGGACCAGCTGGCCAAACGAGGAGTCTCGAGCCTGATCGGAGAAGGGGGTGCACCATGACGGAGGCGATCGAGGAGGTCCGCGCCGCGGCCGAGCGGCTGATGGAGGCGTTCTCCACCGGAGATGAGGACGGCTACTTCGGCTGCTTCCGTCCGGACGCGACGTTCCTCTTCCACGGCGTCGACCCGATCGGTTCACTGGCCGACTATCGGGCTCTCGTCCGGACGTGGAAGGACGAGCACGGCTTCCGGGTGCTGTCCGCGGAGTCCCGCGACGCTGACATCCGCCTGTTCGGCGGCACCGCGATCTTCACCCACCGCGTGACGACGATCCAGATGTGGGACGGCGAGGAGTCGACCTTGCACGAGCGCGAGTCGATCGTCTTCCAGCGCCAGGGCGACGGAGGGTGGCTCGCGATCCACGAACACCTTTCGTCTGACGGAATATCCTAGGGTTCGCCAGGTAGCGGGCTCGCGCAACTCGACGGCGACTCGGGTGAGCGCTAGCATCCGCCTTCGGTCATCGAGGGAGGGCGCGAGATCTCGAACGGCGAGCCCACTGTCCAGCCTGTCAGTGGCACGGTCGTGCCCAGGTACGCGGGGCCGTCGACCTTCGTTCGCCTGCCTGAGCT
>JBKKAE010000269.1:0-2599 GCA_046714835.1 Actinomycetota bacterium
CCTTCACCTAACGTTAACCGCTCGCGCTGGACCCCCGCGGGGCCGCGCGAGGCGAGCGCTCGCGCGGCCGCCGTTCCCATCACCCCGCCGCCCACGATCACCACGTCCGGTCTCTCCACGACGTCGCGGAGCGTACCGGGTGCCCGGGTGTTGGCATCCGGTCCCGGGGCGGGCGAGACTCGGGACGTGACGGAGACCGGCACCCCCCCTTCCTCTGCCAAGACTCCCGAGTCGCCCGACGAACCCGAGACGGACGGGATGCAGCGCCGCTGGCCGCCCATGTCCTACTGGGTTCGGGTGCTGCTCACGATCGCCGCCGTCGCGGCGGTCCTGATCGCTTTGTGGTCGGTGATCAACATCGTGATCCTCGTGTTGCTCGCGGCCGTGCTGGCGATCGGGCTGGATCCGGCGGTCAGGTTCATCGAACGGCGGGGGAGGAGCCGAGGCCGGGCGGTGACGCTGATCTTCCTGGCGGTCCTCGTCATCCTGATCATGTTCGCCTGGTTGGTGATCCCACCGCTGGTCACGCAGGTGGGGGAGCTTGCCGACGATATCCCCGGTTACGTCGAGCGCCTGTCCACACGCGACGACGCGTTGGGACGCTACTTCCAAGAGAACGACGTCGCCGAGAAGCTCCAGAAGTTCGTGAAGGACCTCCCGAAGAAGATCACGAACTCATTCGGGACGATCGTCGGCGTCGCCGGGAAGGTCGGGAGCGCGATCTTCAACGTCCTCACGGTCACGATCCTCACGATCTACTTCATGTTGTCGCTTCCGCGGATGCGCCGTACCGCAGCTGTCTGGTTCGCGCCCGAGATGCGCGACCGGGCCGAGGCCGTCATGGATCAGTCGATCTCGAGGATCGGCGCGTACGTGGCCGGGATCCTGACGACTGCATCGATCGCCGGGACCTCCGCGCTCGCGTTCTTCTCGATCCTCGGCTTGATCGGCCTCGGGATCCCGTTCGCGGTGCCGCTCGCCGTGTTCTCTGGGCTCCTCGGGCTCATCCCCGCGGTCGGTGCTTACATCGGGGCCGCGCCGGCGGTGATCGTCGGGTTCTTCCAGTCCCCCCTGACCGGCGTCTTGATCCTCATCTACTTCATCGTGTATCAGCAGGTCGAGAACTATGTGATCCAGCCGCGGATCATGAAGAACGCCGTCAATCTCTCGCCGGTGGCGGTGGTCGTCTCCACGTTGGTGTTCGGCTCCCTCGCCGGATTTGCCGGGGCCGTGCTGGCACTCCCCGCCGCGGCCACCATCAAAGTCGTTCTCGTGGAGCTCGTGTTGCGCGACCGGGTCGCCGAAGGTGACGCGGCCGCGCAGGAGACGCTCGAGGAACACGAACGCGCGGAAGCCGAGGCGGAGGCCGGGGCGCGCGCGAGGGTACGAGCTCGCAAGCGGATGGTCAGCCGACTCCAGGAGCGCTTGCGGCCGAAGTCACGCGGGTAGCATGCCCGCGTGCCGGACGAAGCCGCACGGCCGAAGAGGAGGGAAGAGGCGACGGGCAAGACCGGGAAGCCCACCGAGTCCAGGAACAAGCCCGAGCGGCCACGGGATCGTCTCGGGCGTCCGCTCCCGTGGGGATCCGAGAGCGAGATCGTGCTCGAGGACTTCGACTCGCTGAGCCTGGACGAGAACCACGAGGTCGGCAGGGCTCATGCGCGCGCGGGGCAGTGGTTCGCGGCACACGAGGCCTGGGAGACGGCCTGGAAGCAGGCTCGAGATACCGATGAAGCCGAGCTCTTCAAAGGGCTATCCCAGATGGGTGCGGGGTACGTGCACCTCTTGCGGGGCAACGAGCATGGGGCGACAACGTTGCTGAGACGCGCCGCCATGCGGATCGCGCCGTACGAGGAGGGGAGCAGGGACGTCCCGACCAAGACGCTCGCGCGGCGCCTCGAGGCGGATGCGGACGCCGTGGAGCGTGGTGACCTCGTGCCCGGAGCGACAGCGACGGTGGCGCCTCTTGCGTTGTAGCCTTTCAGCGCATGAGTGAGGCCATCGAAGAGATCCGATGGACGGGACGGACCGGTCCGTTCGAGTTCCGTGTGAACCCCGGCGTCTTCGCGCCGACCCACACGAGCAAGACGATCGCCGAGGCCCTCGAACTGAGGCCTGAAGACACCGTCATCGATGTGGGATGCGGCTCGGGGGTCCTGTCGTTCGTCGCGGCACGCCTCGGTGCCCACCGGGTGATCGGCTGCGACATCTCCGAGGAAGCGGTCGAGATCGCGCGCCTGAACGCGAAACGGCTGGGGCTGGAAGGGACCTGCGAGTTCCGGGTCGGCAGTCTCCTCGACCCCGTCCGTGACATCCGGGCCGACGTCGTGATCGGCGACGTTTCCGGGATCCCCGACGAGATCGCTCAGGTGGCCGGATGGTTCCCCGACGGGAGGGCCGGTGGCCCGACCGGCGCGGAGCTCCCGTCGGCGATGCTGGAGTCGATCGGCGAGACGCTCAAGCTCGGCGGTCATCTCTACCTCCCGACCGGAACGATCCAGGACGAACGGACGATCCTCGCGAAGGCGCGAGAGATGTTCGGCGAACGGATGCAGGCGGTCATCGAGAGAGACTTCCCGCTCCCCGACGTCGTCGGGAA
>JBKKAE010000270.1:0-7750 GCA_046714835.1 Actinomycetota bacterium
CGACGCCGGCACCCGAGGACGTCGACAGGCCCATCGATCCGACGTGGGAGGTACCGCCCTCGTTCGACGAGGACGACGTCTCCGACAAGCCGGGTGGCGGCCAGGCGAAGCGAGATCCCGCCGCGGCTCGATCCACCAGAGAGGACATGCTTCGGTCGTTGCTCGCCGTGGATCGAGCGGTCGAGGCGATCCTGGAAGCGGTGTCGGACGCCGGGTTGATGGAGGAGACCTATTTCCTCCTCACCTCCGACAACGGCTTCCTCTGGGGCGAGCATCGGCTCGCCGGGAAGGTGTGGCCGTACGAGGAGTCGATCCGGGTCCCCTTGGTGATACGGCCGCCCGGCAGCCTGCCCACGCGGACCGTGGAGGAGTTCGCGCTCAACATCGACATCGCTCCGACGATCGTCGAGCTCGCCGGGGTCGAGGCTGGCCTCCCGCCCGACGGCATCAGCCTGGTGCCTCTCCTCGAAGGGAAGCGAGCCGCACCGCGCGAGGAGTTCATCGTCGAGTTCCTCGGCTTCGCTCCTCAGGTGCCGGCCTATGTCGCCCTCCGCACGACGCGATACCTCTACGTCGAGTACCGGAACGGAGAGCGGGAGCTCTACGATCTTCGGGCCGATCCGTTCCAGCTCCGGAACCAGCTGGGCGAAGGTGGCGGAGACCCACCGACCGCCCTCGTCGAGCAACTCCATGACTCCCTGCGACTCCTGATGCAGAGCTGATGCCAGAGCCTCTGCAGGCAGGCGACGCGGCGACACGGGAAGGCGGGGATAGAATCCGGCCGTGTCAGCCGACCTCTTCCCGGAGGTTCTCCTGGCATCCGTGTATGTCCTCGTCCCGGGGTGTGCGCTCTGCCTCGCCACTCGGGTAGGTGTCGGTCGATCCCTCTTCACCTTCCTCGCTCTCGCGTTCGGTCTCGGTTACACCGGGGTCGCAGCGGTGAGCGTGCTGCTGGCACTGGTCGGTGTCTTCGAGCCCGCTGCGCTGGCCGTCTCGTGGGTCGTCGGATGCGCCGCCGCGCTGATCGTCGCTCTCCGCCGAGGGGCATTCCGCGACCACTCGAAGGGATGGCTCGAGCACGTCAGGTCCGATCCCTGGGCGACCGCGGGCGCCGCGGTGGCCGTCATCGGAGTCGCGATCGCTCGATCGATGATCGCTCCGGTCACCGCGCTCGCACCCACGGTGCTCCGGAACTGGGCCGACGCGCTCGAGATCGCCGATGCCGGCCGGATCCCCGAAGGAACCTTGCAGTGGGGAACCGTGCTGCCGCCCATCACGAGCAAGGTGGTGCTGAACGCGTTCAACGCGGGGGCGTCGATGCTTCTGGGACGAGACGTGGTCGTGCCCCAAGCCGCCCTGCTCTCGGTGGTCACGATCGGCCTGGTCATCATCGTGGTCGCGCTGCTGAGCGAGATGGGGGTTCGCAGGCTCGCCCCGCTCGGTGCCTTGCTCCTGCTCATGAACCACCTCGCCGCCTTCGATCTCAGCACCGATCTCGGCCGGAACCTCGCGGAGGATTGGGGGAGGCTGGCCTCATTCTCAGGGGTACTCTGCGGCGTCCTCGCGATGCGTCTCGGTCCCTCAGCCGACGGATCGGAGCATCTTCGCCGCGCTCCCGACCGCATCCCGCTCCTTGTCGTGGGTGGGATCCTCCTCGGCATCGCAGCCGGGACCCACCTGGTGAGCGCGTCCGTCGGGGTGGCGATCACCTGCGCGATCGCGCTCGCCTCGATGATCGTGAGCGGCTGGACGCGATCGACCGTGCTCGGCGCGGGCGCGATCCTCGGTGTGGCGCTGACGATCGGAGGAGCGATCCTCGTGCTCGCCCCGGGAGACCTCGGGTTCACGGGAGCGGTCGGGCCGGACCCGTACCGGCGACTGCAAGCAGAGCTCGATCTGCCTCCCGACTTCGACCCCACTCGCTTCATCACGACCCACGACGTCGAGACGTCACAGCGAGGGGAGCCGGCCGGCATCGGTGACGTCGCCGAGGCGTTCGCTTACAAGGTGGGTGGCTACGACGTCGTCCGGGTCGAGGCGGGGGAGGGCTGGTCCCCGTGGATCCTCGCACTGCCGACGGTCATCGCTCTCGTGCTGGTCCTGGTCGTGCTCCTCATCGGTCCCACGGCGCTCCGCATCGTCGTCCTTTCTGCGGTGGTCCTCGCGGTGACGCTCTTCGTCGTCGGGGTCGCCTTCGCACTGCGGTACGACGAGTTCGTTCTCGAGTGGTTCGGGAACCGCCGACTGTTCGGTTACGCCGTGATCCCCTACGTGCTCGTGCTCACGGCCGCCGGGGAGGCCGCGCTGCTCCGGATAGGCGCCTCTGCGACTCGGGCGATCGCGCCCATCGTCGCGTTCGCTCTCGTCGTGGCGTCGACCGTGGTGTTCGCGGGGGGGATCGTCGACCGCGAACGTTCCGACCAACCCTGGACCTCACAGCTCGCGCTCGTGGAGTGGGTGGGACGTCATGTGCCGTGCGAAGGGCGGGTCCTGGCGGATCGGCGAACGCTCGGAACCTTCCAGGCGATCGCGGGAAGGGCCGGTGTGATGGAAGGGATGGGTCCCCACATCCGGCCGGCGGTCCTCGAGCTCGCGATCGGGGAGATCTTCCGGGGACGAGCGTTCTTCGAACGACCCGCGGACGGTCTCGCCTACCTTCGGGAGCGTGCGGTCGCAGCGATCGTGGTCACCCGTTCGAGCCGGCGATTCGGGATCCTCGGGTACCCGATCGCGAGGGTGCCGTCCCATCGTCTCGATCGGGTGCTGTTCCTCCGGTCCGCCTTCCGGAACGCCGCGGGGACCGTGTACCTGGTGGATGGGTTCCGCCCGGTTGCGTCGTTGCCGCCTGTGGCGGGCCGACCGGGATTCCGCTGTCAGGAACCCTGAGTGAGCGTGGCGAGGGCCACCAGCACGCGATCGACCTCGGCAGGCGTGTGGTAGTGGCAGAAGCCGATCCGAACGGCGCCTCCCGAGTCGAACAGCCCCAGCCGGACCATGATCTCCCGCGCGTAGTAGTCGCCGTCCCACACGAAGATGCCCTGCGCCGCGAGCCGCTTCGCCGTCTGTGCCGGATGCTCGTCCTGGACCCGGATCGCGAACGTCGGCGTTCGCTCGTCCAGCCGACCCCGGTCCGAGATGTCCCAGAGCCGCACCCCAGGGAGGGTGGCGATGCCCTCGAGGAAGCGATCGGCGAGGGTCCGTTCATGGGTCGCGATCGCGTCGTAGGAGGCCGCGAGACGCTCCCGGCGCGACGTGCCGGCCGCGCCCTCGATACCCGCGAGATACTCCACGGCGGCCACCAGTCCAGCCAGACCTTCGTGGTTCTGGGTGCCGGTCTCCCAGCGCTCCGGAGCTTCGTCGGACGCGGGGACCAGCTTGTACGGTGTCCACGTTTCGAGGAGGTGGCGGCGCGCGGCGAGGATGCCGAGATGTGGCCCGAAGAACTTGTAAGGAGAGCAGACGAGGAGGTCGGCGCCGAGTCCGTGCAGATCGGGGAGGCGGTGCTGCGCCTGGTGCACGGCATCGACCGCCACGAGGGCGCCGACCTCCTTGGCCAGCGCCACGAGGTCGGCTGCCGGTGGGATCGTGCCCACCGCGTTGGACGCGATTGTGAACGCGACGAGCTTCGTCCGCGGGGACAGCGCGGCGCGGAAGGAATCGGTGTCGATCGTCACGTCGTCCTCGTGGACGTCCACCCATCGGACGGTCGCGCCGGCGTCGGCGGCCGCCAACACCCACGGGCGCACGTTCGCATCGTGATCCAGCCTGGTCACCACGACCTCGTCGCCGGGCTCCAGGGTCTTCGAGAAGGATCGGGACAGATGGAAGAGGAGGGTCGTCGCGTTGGGACCGAAGACGACCTCGCCGGGGTCCGCGCCGGTGAGGTCCGCGGCCGCGCGCCGAGCTTCCGAGATGACGTCGTCCGTCTCCTCGCTCGTCGCGAACACGCCATGCGTGTTGCTCATCCCTCGTCGGTAGTGACCCGCCACTGCCTCGATCACGGCATCGGGGACCTGGGAGCCGCCGGGCGCATCCGCGAGCACCGGCGGCCTGCCGTCCCGTCCGATGCGCGCGAGCGCGGGGAACCGGGCACGGATGCTTCGGAGGTCCAGCACGGTCACAGGCTCCCGCACCGCGTGCCCGGCGGCAACCGGGCACCGGCGCAGCCGCGGCCGATCGCGCCGGCGATCACTCCGACGACCCGGTGTCCGCGTTCCATCCGGCCGGCAGCTCGGGGGTCGGCCAGGAGGGGTCGGGGCGCCAATCCTCCCAGTCCCGATCGAAGGGCGGCTTCCGCGAGATGATGCGATCGACGGCGCGAGCGCCCCATCCGCGGAACCCGGCAGCCTCCTCCGCGGAGAAAAGCCCGTCGCGGACCGCCTTCGTCAGCTCCTCCTCGTCCTTCCACTGCCAGGATGAGCCGTTGAGCTCGATCAGCACGTCCAGCACGTGGTCGACGGTGTCGAAGCCGATGGGCGTGCGCTCCAGCGGGTGCTCGAGGTTCACGTACCAGACGCGCGGCCGATCCTCCGCGGCCCACAGCAGGACGGAGTAGGGCGTGTCCGGCCACGCGAACGAAAGGATCGGTTGGTCGCCGCGGGGTCGGACCTCCAGATGCCAGGGCCCGTCGGGGAGCCTCCGGACACGATCGTCATCTCCGATCGGCAGGCCGCACCGAACGCCGCCGGGCAAGAAGAACATGGCCTGGTCGGGGTCGTCCTGGACGACGGTCATCGGCCGTGCTTCGAAGACACGACCGCGCCACAGCTCGCGAAGCGCGATCGCTTCGCCCGGTTGGAACCTGCGTTCCACGTCGGCAAGCGTACGGCGCGGTCGCGCACGATCGTCGAGCGTCCGATGACCGCGACGATCGATCGAGACCCGAAGGATCTTCAGGAGGAAACCGGGAGACACACGAGCCGTGAGCGCGCGCTGGCGCTCGGTCTCGTGATCGCCATCGGCGTCGTGTCCCTCGTCGTCCAGCTCCTGTTCATCCCCCGCGACTGGCCGACGAGCTGGGATGAGGCCGTCTACCTCTCGCAGGTCACGCCCGGTGAGGACGGGCTCTTCTTCAATGCGTGGCACGCGAGAGGCATCACGCTCCTCGTGGCTCCGGTCACTTCGCTAGGAGGGTCCGTCAGCGACGTCCGTCTGTTCCTGACGGTGGTGTCCGCCATCGCGGTCACGCTGACGTTCCGGTTGTGGATCCCCGTCGTCGGGATCGCGGCGGCGCTCGCCGCCTTCGCCTTCTCCTTCTCCTGGCAAGGGCTCATCCCGGCGAGCGAGATCAAGCCGAACTACTGGGGAGCGCTCCTGGGCCTCGCGACGGCGGGCCTGATCGCCCGGAGGCTCCAAGACGACCGCACGCGAGACCTGGTGTTCGCGTCGATCGTCCTCGCCGCGATGGCGCTGGTGCGCCCGACGGAGGCAACCGTCCTCGCGGGCGCCATCGGGGCGTACATCCTGTTGTTCCGGAGGACGTCGTGGCGCGACCTCTTCCCCCTGGGCGCCGGCCTGGTCCTCGGCTGGCTGCCGTGGGTGATCGAGATGTCCGTACGGTTCGGAGGGCTTCCGGGGGCGGTGCGCGAAGCCGGCAAGGAACATCACTTCGGGTTGGTCCCGGTCGCGGAGAACGTGCGTCTTCATCTCCTCTACACCGATGGGAAGTACGGCGAGTCGGCCATCCCGGGGGCCGTCTGGTGGGGTGTGCTCGTCCTGATGGTCGTCGTCGCGATCGCCCGGGGGGTGCCGAGGGACGATCGGGCGGCGGCGCTGCTCTGCGCCGTCGCTGCGCTGGCCCTCGCCGCCGAGTACCTCTTCTTCGTCCCGGCGCTGACGTACCGGTTCCTGCTCCCGGCCTATGCGATGGCCTCGATACCGTTCGCGGTCGGGGTGGTCTCGTTGCTTCGAGGCACCACCCCTTCACGGATCATCGGCGCCGGCGTGTTCTTGCTCCTGGTCCCGTGGACGATCTGGCAGGGTGCCGTCACCGCGGAGCAGGCTCCGAAGGTGAATCGTGGCGCGGCCGGCCCGGTGCGTGTCGGCACGACGATCCGGCGGCTGGCCGAGGGGCGGCCCTGCCTGGTCCTGAGCCAGCGCGCCTACCCGCAGGTCGCGTACGCGGCCGGGTGTTCGGGTGGACCGGCGAAGTTCCGCCTGCTTACCGCGGAGCGCCTCCAGAACCTCTCCAGGAGCGGACGAGCGGTCTTCGTGGTGCGGGTCAGGGAGGCTCCGGCGAACTCGGCTCTCGGCTCGATCGAACCGGTACCCGTCCTCGCTGCGTTCTCGAACTGGTTCGTCTACGAGATCCCGCCGACCCCCGACTGATCGAGGCGCCGGTTACGGGATCCAGCCTCAGCGGAATCGCAGCTTCTGGGCACCGATGAGCGCCATCCGAGCGAGCAGGAGCCCGTGCCGCCACCGATCGATGTTGGTCGTGCCGTACGTACGCTCCCGGTATCGCACCGGCACCTCTCGGATCTTCAAGCCCAGGTTCGCCGCCCCGAAGAGGAGATCGAAGTCTCCGAACGGGTCGAAATCCCCGAACGTCTTCCTGTTGGCCGCGATCCGACGGTAGTCGCGCGCCCACAGGACCTTGGTGCCGCACAGGGTATCCGTCACCCGTTCCCCGAGGATCCAGCTGAAGATCAGACTGAAGACCTTGTTGCCGGCCGTGTTGGCGAGGCGCATCGCGTTGTTCTCCATCGGGTAGACGAGCCTCGTCCCGTTGATGAACTCTCCCCGCTCCTCGACGAGTGCGGACCAGAACTTCGGGAGATCCTCCGGCGGCACGGTGAGGTCGGCGTCGAGGATCATCAGCACGTCACCGGTCGCGAGCTCGAATCCCTTCCGGACCGCGTCGCCCTTTCCCGTCCCGTCCTGTCGCGTCACCTTCACGTCGAGCTCCGGGTGCTCGGCGATCACCGCTTCGATCTCCTCGTAGGTGCCGTCACTCGAGTGGCCCTCGACGAAGATCAGCTCGGTGTGGCTCCCCAGACGGGGGAGGCGCTCGACCGCATCCCGGATGTTCCCGCGCTCGTTCCGTGCCGGGATGACCACAGTGCACGTCGGCTCCGAGATCCGCGGGAGCACCTCCGCCTTCCTGGGTCTGGCGGTGACGAAGGAGATGAGCCCGAGACGGTTCACGAGGGGGACCGCGGACAGCAGGTTGTTCAGCGGACGCGTCAGCCACGCCGGACCGACGGGCAGCGGCGTTCGATAGCCGGACTTCACGACCTCGAGGTCCGCCATCTCGACGAGGTTCGCCAGGCCGTCGTTGGACAGCCAGCTCTGGAGCGGTTCCTGCGCTTTCAGTCCGAACCGCTCCGCGAGCCACAGCACCGGCTCCCACGCGAAGTTGTAGTAGGCGACGATGACCCGAGACGAGGGATGCGTCACGCTGCTCAGCGTGCGGAAGAGTTCGTTGACATCCATGACGAAGCCGACCACGTTGCTGGCAATCACATAGTCGAAGGTTCCCGAGATCGGGAGCCGCTCCACGTCCCCGCAGACGAAGTCGAGATCCGGATGGCGTCGTCGGGCGTCCACGAGCATCGGATGCGAGAAGTCGACGCCGACGCCGCGGGAGGGATGGAGGGAGGCGAGCAGCGCCCCGTCCCCACACCCGAGATCGAGGACGGTCGCCCCGGGCTCCACCTGGTCGCGGATCATCCCGTAGAGATCGTCGTAGTAGTACCGGTGTCGAGATCGCGTCGCGAGACGTTCCGGGGCGGCACGGTCGAAGTGACGG
>JBKKAE010000271.1:0-3065 GCA_046714835.1 Actinomycetota bacterium
CATTCGGCGAACATCGTCCGGATCCACTGGGCGCGCTCGGGCACTTCGATGCCCGCGAGCCGCTCGACCGCGATCGTCCACCCCAGCTCGTTGTTGAAGGCGCTGAGCCAGTCGTGCCGATTCATCAAGACGAGGACCTGACGCACGTCGCGATATTCGGCCAGCTTCTCCGCGGCCCGATGCATGTACCCGATCACCGGCTCGGCCCTCGTGATCACCTCGCCGTCCAGCTCCAGGATGACCCTGAGGACCCCGTGGGTGGAGGGATGCTGGGGTCCGATGTTGAGGATCATCTCCTCGGTGGAGAACTCCCCACTCGGAAGGACCTCGACGTCGAGCCCACCGCCCCGGATCATCGATGCGACCTGGGAGCTCTCGAACGCGGTCTGCTCGCGGATGTCCATCCGTGCGTCATCCTAGCGGAGGCGCATCGGAACCAAACTCCGGAACCCTCCCGCTCGATCGGAGGCGCCGGAGCCGAGGCGATAGGCTCCCGGACGATGGCCGTCGACATCCGCCGGAAGGTTCCCTCGGTGGATTCGCTCCTGCGCTCCGACCCCGCGCGAAGGGCCGCCTCCTCACTCGGGCGTCCTCTCTTGAAGCGAACGCTCGAGGAGGTGCTCGACGAGGTGCGGTCGGCGGCGGCACAGGGCGAGGATCCCCCCTCCGACGAGATCCTATTGGCCAGAGCGGTCGGCCGTGCCTCCCATGCGGCGCAGGGGATGGTGCCCGTCATCAACGCCACCGGCGTCATCCTGCACACGAACCTGGGACGGGCGCCGCTCCCCGAGCGTGCCGCGAAGGCGGCCGCACGCGCCGCCCGCAACTACACCGACATCGAGGTCGACCGGGAGACCGGCCGCCGCGGCAAGCGCGGTCGCCACGCCGAGATCCTGCTCACGGCGCTCACCGGGGCGGAGGCGGCGATGGTCGTGAACAACTGCGCCGCCGCGCTCCTCCTGGCCATGGCCGCGCTCTCCAAAGGGAAGCAGATCCTCGTCTCTCGCGGCGAGCTGATCGAGATCGGGGGAGAGTTCCGGATCCCCGACATCCTCGCGGCTTCGGGGGCTCGGCTCGCCGAGGTGGGCACCACCAACCGGACGAGGATCGGCGACTATCGCGCGGCGGCGACGGACAAGACCGGCCTGATCCTCAAGGTGCATCCCTCCAACTACCGCATGGTGGGCTTCACAGCGGCGACGTCGGCCACGGATCTCTCTGGGCTCGCCCGCAAGCTCGGGATCCCGTTCCTGTACGACGTCGGATCGGGGCTGCTGCATCACGGACACGGTCATCCCGGCGACGAGCCGAGCGTCTCGGATGCGCTCGACCAGGGAGCGGACCTCGTCACGTTCTCGGCGGACAAGCTGCTCGGCGGGCCCCAGGCGGGCATCGTCGTCGGACGAGCCGATCTCCTGGACCGGTTGCGCCGCCACCCGATCGCCCGAGCCGTCCGGATCGGGAGGATGCAGATGGCGGCACTCGAGCAGGTCCTCGCGATCATCGCCGCCGGACGAGAGACCGAGATCCCCGTCTTCCGCATGCTCCGCGACTCTCCTGAGACGGTTCGGAGCAGAGCCCAGATCCTCTCCGAAACGATCGGCGGCGAGCTCGAGGGAGCGCGGGTGGTGCGTTGCGAGTCGGCGGTCGGAGGCGGTTCGATGCCGGGGACGGCATTGCCGTCGTGGGGTGTTCGGATCCAGGTGCCCGACGCGCCCGCATTCGCGGCCCGCCTGCGCACGGGGACGCCGGCCGCGTTTTCGCGCGTCGAGGATCGGTTCATCCTGCTGGACTGCCGAACGGTGACCGACGAGCAGCTCCCTCACCTCGCACGAGCCGTCCACTACGCGCTCGAAGGCGACGAGGAGCACGGCCACGACGTCCATGGCGACGACCGGCACCAGGGTCCGAGCGACATGGTCGCCGACCACGACGTCGACGGGTAGATGACGGAGCTCCGCGTCGTGGCCACGGCCGGTCACGTCGACCACGGCAAGTCTTCGCTGATCGTGCGACTCACCGGTATGGATCCGGACCGGTGGGAGGAGGAGAAGAGGCGAGGGCTCACGATCGACCTCGGCTACGCGTGGGGCGAGCTCCCGTCCGGGCGCGAAATCGGCTTCGTGGACGTGCCCGGGCACGAACGGTTCATCGCCAACATGCTCGCGGGCGTCGGGCCCGTTCGACTGGTGCTGTTCGTCGTCGCCGCCAACGAAGGGTGGCGTCAACAGTCGGAGGAACACCTCGCGATCCTGGACGTCCTCGGCGTCGCGGGCGGCGTGGTCGCGCTAACGAAGCGCGACCTCGTCGATGACGACGCACTCGATCTCGCGGAGGAAGAGATCCGAGAGCGGCTCGACGGCACGGCCCTGTCCGATGCCCGCATCGTCCGCGTCTCGGCCGTCACCGACGAAGGTCTCGACCATCTCCGGACAGCCCTCGACGAGCTGCTGACCCGCGCGTCGGCTCCGCAAGACGAGCGCGCCCGGTTGTTCGTCGACCGCGTGTTCACCATCTCGGGGGCCGGCACGGTTGTCACCGGCACCCTGGGGGGTGATCACCTCGCCGTCGGCGACGAGGTGGAGCTCTATCCACACGGAAGGACGGCGCGGATCCGTTCACTCCAGACGCACAAGCGGACCGAGGACCGCGCCGATCCCGTGAGCCGGGTCGCCGCGAACCTCGCGGGAACCTCCAGGGCGGATCTCGTGCGAGGCGACGTGCTGGGAACACCGGGCGCCTGGCGACCCACGACCGTCTTCGAAGGGGTGCTGCGCCCGGTCCGGGGCCTGCCGCATCCCATCACCGGCCGAGGCGCGTACAAGGTCTACGCCGGCGCGGCCGAGGCGGATGCCCGACTCCGGATCTTCGGGAGCACCCGGATCGAGGCCGGACAGGATGCCTTCGTTCGGATCACGACGACGCGCCCGCTCGTGCTCGACGTCTTCGACCGGTTCGTCCTGCGGGAATCCGGCCGGCAGGAGACCGTCGGCGGCGGCTCGGTGTTGGATCCGGCGCCGCCGCGGCGCGCTGGACCCTCTCCTGAAGTTCGCCTGGCCCGGCGC
>JBKKAE010000272.1:0-2509 GCA_046714835.1 Actinomycetota bacterium
CATCCGCACCCTCGCCTACGTGGCGGTCTCGGTCACCATCTGCCTGGTCGTCGGCTATCCGGTCGCGTACTACATCGCTCGCTACGGCGGGCGGCTGAAGGTCCTCCTGCTCACGCTGATGATCGCCCCGTTCTGGATGAGCTACCTGATGCGGATGCTCGCGTGGGTGAACCTCCTGTCCGTCAAGCCGGACGATCCCGGACTGGTCAACAGGCTCCTGCTGCTCACCCCGTTCGTGAGCGACCCCATCAACTGGAGCAGCGGCTCGGTCTCCCACATGACCGTGATCCTTGGGCTCGCCTACGGCTACATCCCGTTCTTCATCTTGCCCCTCTACGCCGCGCTCGACCGTATCGACAAATCCCAGCTGGAGGCCTCCCGCGACATGGGGGCAAGTCCCGCGAGCACCTTCTGGCGGGTCACCTTGCCCCTGTCGAAGCAAGGCATCCTCGCCGGCGCCGTGATCATCACGCTGCCGATGTTCGGCGACTACTACACGCCAAACCTCATGACGGCGAGCCCCGAGAACACGATGATGGGCAACGCGATCGACCTTGCATTGCAGGGAACGGGCAAACAACCGGAAGGCGCGGCGATCACACTGCTCCTGTCGGCGTTCATCGGCGCGCTGATGATCTACTACCTCGTCAGCGTCTCCCGGGCGGCCAAGGAGGCTCAGCGGTGACGACCGCCGAAGCGACGCTCCCGCGCGAGACCGCTTCGCCCCAGGTCGGCCGCCTGCGGTCCTTCATCTCGAACCCGTGGGGGAAGCCGCGACTCCTCTCGGTCTGGACCTGGCTCTACATCATCTGGACGATCGCGCCCGTCGTGATCGCCGTCCAGTTCTCGTTCAACGACGGCCGTTCGCGGAGCACGTTCCAGGGATTCAGCCTGCAGTGGTACGAAGCGATCTGGAACGAGGCTTCCGAGGGCTTCGACGACACGCTGCTGCCGGCGCTCATGCAGAGCCTCAAGCTCGCGTTGCTGACGATGCCGATCGCGACGGCACTGGGGGTCGGGGGGGGCCCCGCCCTGGGGGCGGCCCGTTGGCCGAGGCCGTGGCTCCGGCGCGGCGAACTTCTTGATGCTCTTCCCGCTCGTGACGCCTGAGATCGTGATGGGCGCCTCGATGTTCCTCATCTTCTCGAACCTGTATCACGTCAAGCTGGGGACGGGCGCGCAGCTCCTCGGCCACGTCACCTTCTCGCTGTCGTACGTCGTGATCGTGACGCGAGGCCGGCTCTTCGCCATCGGCCGCGACTACGAGGAAGCCGCGATGGACCTCGGCTCATCACCGGCGGGCGCGCTCCGACGGGTGCTGCTTCCGCTCCTGGCGCCGGCGATCCTGTCCAGCTTCTTCATCGTGTTCGCCATCTCGATCGACGACTTCGTGATCAGCCAGTTCCTGTGCGTACAGGACTGCACCACGATCCC
Source organism: Actinomycetota bacterium (assembly GCA_046714835.1). GTDB lineage: Bacteria > Actinomycetota > UBA4738 > UBA4738 > HRBIN12 > JAJNBA01. Next base: position 1,435 of record JBKKAE010000272.1, read on the forward strand.
GATCAAGATCTACAGCGCGGCTCGGAACGCGGGGAACCCGAGCCTGAACGCGTTGGCGACCATCATGATGTCGCTCTCGCTGCTCTCGATCACCGTGGCCGTCTTGATCCTCCGGTGGTTCAACCGACGCCAAGGGACCGGGCGCTCGGCCGTCGAGGACTTCGCGCGCTTCGAGATCTGAGAGGACCTATCGCAGTGCTTGCGCGGCTGCGGTGAACCCTTCCTCAGAGACCTCTCCCTGTGGGAGGACGCGGAGTGCCTCTCGGGGCAGGTGCACGGACACCGCCGTTCCCTGCTGGAATGGAAGGGTCTCGCCCTCGTTCTGCATGAGGGCTTGCAGCTTCTCTCCCGGCGCCAGATTCACGATCACCTGCATCGCGGAGCCGACGTACACGAGCCGCTCAACCATGCCCGGGATCCTGTTGGCGCCGGTCGTGCCCGACTCCTCGAGGTCCACACGCTCCGGGCGGATCGATAGCTTCACTTCGCCGTGCGCGTCCGGCTCCCCCTGGCCCGCGATCAGCTCGAAGTCTCCGAATCGGACGCGGCAACCACCCTCGGTCGGTCCGTAGGCCGTCGCATCCATGAGGTTGGAGACACCAAGGAAATCCGCGACGTAAGCCGTGGCGGGCTCCTCGTAGACCTCCTTGGGTGGTCCCACCTGCTCGATCTGCCCGTTCGACATCACCGCGAGCCGATCCGACATCGTCAGCGCTTCCTCCTGGTCGTGCGTCACGTAGATGAACGTGATGCCGACCTCCTCCTGGATCGCCTTGAGCTCGATCTGCAGGGCCTTCCGGAGCTTCGCGTCGAGAGCGCCCAAGGGTTCGTCGAGCAGAAGCACAGCGGGATTCAGGATCAGCGCCCGGGCAAGGGCGACCCGCTGCTGCTGGCCGCCGGAGAGCTGATTCGGCCTCCGCTTCTCGTAGCCCGTCAGTCGTACGAGCTCCAGAGCCCGGCTCACCAGCTTGCTGCTCTCTCCCTTCGACGTCTCCTTGTAGCGGAGACCGAACGCGACGTTCTTCTCGACGTTCAGATGCGGGAACAGCGCGTAGTTCTGGAAGACGGTGTTCAC
>JBKKAE010000273.1:0-2572 GCA_046714835.1 Actinomycetota bacterium
GTTTCACGGCGCCGTGGGGATGGTCACGGACGGGGAGCGCCCCCGCCACACCCATCGTCCGGAGGCGATGGAGCGGATGCTGGCGGAGGATCGGCCGAATCTGGTCGTGGCCGATCACGGGTTCGCGGGAGCGGCGATCCAGGCCGGCGTCGAGACCCTGTCGATCGCGGACGTGAACGACCCCGCGCTGATCGTTGCGAAGGTGCAGGGGCGGACCGAGGTCGTCGTCGTGTTGGACGACCATGTGCCGGCGGAGGCCTACTGGCCTTGCTTCCAGGCGGTGGCGGCGCGGTTCTGATCGCTGACGCGCTACGTGTGATCGAGCGCTTCGGCGTCGGGCACCGAGACCTCGACGATCTCGTCATCGGTCTCGTCGTCATCGTTCTCGCCGTTCCCGGCGAGCACCTTCAACTTGTAGGCGACGCCCTGGCGGGTGATCTCCATCGCGTCGGCGATGTCCTCGAGTGAGGCTCCGAGCTCACGAGCCCGGAGGATGGCCTCGGCTTCCACGCCTTCGAGGTCCGAGCGGAGCTCGTGGAGCGCCTGAAGGGCGATCAAGGGGAACGCCTCCACGCTCTCGAGCTTGCGCACCAAGGCTCGCCGGGCGTCTGTCATGTCGCGGAGCATACGAGTATCGGACGCAAGTCGCAACGACACTTCGCCGCAGGCCACCTTGCCTACAACCCATTGTCTCGGAACACACCTCGCCCAGGTCCAGCGCCTAGAGGTGTAAAGGGCCTTTGACGTCGCCCGTCTGGGGGTGTTGACGGGTGACCCCCACATGGCCTACGCTGCCCCCTCGCGCAACTGTTCTACAGCAGTTGCCGGAGTAATGGGTACTGATCGGACGCGCCGGTGGGCCCCCTCGGGGCAGGACGTGCCGACAGGGACACAATCGAGAGGACGGGTGGATGTTCCGGAAATCAGCTTCTAGGTCGAGCACGCACGTAGGCGAAACAGGGGCGTTCGGACGGCGACATCGCCGGCTCTCCCACCGGATCCGCAAGTCGCTCGCGATGACGGTCGTGCTGACGATTCTCATGACCCTTTCCGGCCCGACCGCGTTCGCCGAGGATCCGGCCACAGACCCGACCGCCGCGGCAACGACTGAATCGCCGACCACCGACCCGAGTCCGACCACCGACCCGAGTCCGACCACCGACCCGATCCCCGCCATTGATCCCGTCCTCAACCCCACCATCCAGAGCGACAAAGCCGACTACGCTCCCGGGGAACTCGTCACGCTCACCGGTGACGGCTGGCTCCCGGGCGAGGATGTCCGCATCGTCGTCAACGACGATCTGGGCGCGACGTGGCGCCGAGACGTTGTCGTATCCGCAGACCTCCTTGGACACATCGTCGATGTCTTCAACCTGCCGACACACTTCGTGGCGACGTACAGCGTGCGTGCAACGGGTCTTACGTCCGGCCTTTCTGCGCAAACGACGTTCACCGATGCGATCAAGTCGGACTATCTCCACTGGCTCGACGCGAAGTCACCGCCCGAATGGGCCAACACGACGATCCAGCAAACGAACTCCTCCTACGCCGATGGCGAGACGGTCCCCCATCATTACGAGATCACGGATCTGACCGAAGGACAGAGCTACTCGATCAAGATCTACTTCGACTACCTCGACTCGAGTCAGAACGCGTGTGGTTTCTCAGGATTCGCTACGTACAACGAAGATCGAGCGGCAACCGCGCATGGGCCGGCTCCGACCCAGGACGATCCCTTCGGCACGGCAGGGGTCGGCACCTTCTATGCAGCCGGAGTCAACGTCACGGGCGTCAGCGCGATTCAGCTGGCTCCCTCGCCGAACCAGCGCTTCATCGAGGTGACCTTCACGGCGCTGACGGATGCCGACAACAACACAAGCATCGATGGGGAGCTCTACTGGGGTCTCGTGCTGGCGACTGCCAACAGCATCGGCACCTGTACCGGTGCGCGAGCCTGGCCCGGCGCTTCTCTCCAGACCAACGTCGGCAACGGCTCTACCGGCGTTCCGGTCGGCGGCGGTGGCACTCTCCAGATCCACCCGAGCGCGATCCGTACCATCACGATCGACGTCGAGAAGGAAGTGCGGACAGGCACCAACGCGTTCGTAGACGCCGACTCCGCGCCGGGTCTCGAGGTCACCGCCGGAAGCTCGGTGGATTTCCGATTCACGATCAGGAACACCGGGAACGTGACGCTCTCGACGATCACCCTGACCGACTCGGACTTCACGTTCGCGGCCGGTGAATGCACGCTGCCGCTCACCCTCGCGGCGGGCGCGAGCTTCACCTGCACGATCTCCCGGACCATCGCCGCCGGCCAGCACACCGACACCGCCACCGCGACGGGAACCTTCAACACGACGACGGTCCAGGACACCGACAACGCCAACGTGTTCGGCCAAGCCGCCACGATCGACGTCGAGAAGGAAGTACGGACAGGCACCAACGCGTTCGCAGACCACGACTCCACGCCGGGTCTCGAGGTCACCGCCGGAAGCTCGGTGGACTTCCGCTTCACGATCACGAACACCGGGAACGTGACGCTCTCGACGATCACCCTGACCGACTCGGA
>JBKKAE010000274.1:0-6553 GCA_046714835.1 Actinomycetota bacterium
ACAAGATCGAGGAGATGGCGGTCGTCGGTGAGGTCGAAGGCCGGCCGTGCGTGATCGTCGACGACATGATCGACACCGCCGCGACGATCTCGAAGGGTGTCCAGGTGCTCGCCGAGATGGGGGCGGGCCCGATCTATGTGGGGGCGACCCACGGCCTGTTCAGCGGCAAGGCTCGCCAGCTGCTGGAGGAGGCCCCGATCGAGCAGGTGGTCGTTACGAACACGGTGCCGATCACCGAGGAGCGGACGTTCCCGAAGCTGAAGGTGCTGTCGATCGCCCCGCTCATCGCGAACGGCCTCCGGGCGGTCTTCGAGGACGCCTCGGTCTCCGAGATCTTCGGCGGCGACAACCAGGTCTAGCCGACCGGAAGCCCGAGCGCCCGGAGCTCCTCGGGCGTCCGCGGCGAGAACAGCCAGTCACGGAACGCGGGATGAGGCACGATCCGCGGCACCTCTTCGAGCCGACTTCCGGTCACGAGGTATCGACGCAGGTCGGCCCCTGCGAGCAGCTCCTCGAGCCGTGCGGCGTCGGCGTCCGGAAGCACCTCGCACAGGATGTCGGGGCGGAACGTTCCGAGGAATCGTTGTCCTTCGCCGAAAACGGCACCCTCCGTCCCCTCGACGTCCACCTTCATGACCACTCGCGCGCCGGCCGGCAGGAGCGCCCCGACGGAATCGAGCGACCGGAACCCGACGTCCGCACCCTCCTCGAAGCGCATCCGCGAGGAGTAGAAGGAGGGGAGCGCCGAACCTCCCTCGCCCGAGGGCACGCGCATGGTCGCGTCGGGGTCGCCCACCCCTTCGCGATGCAGGACAACCCGGTCGGCGACGCTGTTGCGGCGCACATTCGCTTCCAGGGCGTCGGCGACCGCGGGCACGATCTCGAACGCGTGCACATGGAGACCCGGCGCGATCGCCGTCGTCGCGAGCGTGAAGAGGCCGGTGTAGGCGCCGACGTCGAGGAACTCGTCGGCCTCGCGAACGATGGCCGCGACGGTGTCCAAGGCCAGGCGGTCGTTGGCCTTCGGGCGCCGACCGTGTCCCCAGTAGAGCTCCTTGGCGTTCTCGCATCGCGCCGGGTCGAGCATCACGAAGGTCGATCCGCCGACGCGCCCTTCGACCTCACGCAGGTTCGCCGGTGCCGGCAGACGTCCCGAACGAAGGCTCGGCACGAACCGTGCGATGAGCCTCAGGACCGCATTGGGAAGGGCCAGGCTGAGGAACCGCTTGACGAAGCGCTTCAGGCCGAACCAGCTCTGCCGGCGGACGTGGTCGTCCATGCGCCCATCCTGCCACCGCGTTGGGCGGTTGGTCAGTCCAGGCAGTACGTGGTGACGTGCGCGATCAGGGGGTCCGCTTCGTGTCCGAGCAGTCCGGCCTGCAGAGCGAACTCGTTCGCCTCGGCCTGCGTCTCGAAGTACACGGCGATGCCGTGCGCCGCATCCGTACCGAGAGCTGCTGCCGCCCCATCGTCGCACGCGATCTCTCCCGGGAATGCCGCGATCCCGAATTCCGCGAGCAGCTGGGCACTCACGTCGTCCGCTTCGGGGGATCCAGGGGCTCCCACCCACGGATAGACGGCCCAGTAGGTGCCTCCATGAACCGGATCCACCGGCACCGGCACTTCCGGGTCCAAGGATCCCCACCCGATCCCTTGTTCGGATACGACCTTGCCTGTGGCGTCGAGGTATTCGGTGATCCCCGACCCGCTCGTCGGCAGGAGCAAGACACAGACCTTGACGTCCGGATCGGTCCAACCGATCGGACCCATCTGGCAACGGAACGAGGTGGACACGATCGCGTCGTCGTCGCTGACGAAACGGATCTCGACAACCTCGGCCGGAGCGGATCCCGCGAGGAGGTGGAGGTCGTCCGTCACCCAACCGTGCATCGATGGAGAGCCACTTGCCAGAGTGTCCCCGACCCTCCAGGGGCAGAGCGGGTCGAATCGAACGTCCTTGACGTCGACCGACACACACGCGTCCCGTTCCACGAATGAGCCTGTGAACCGCACCGCCCAATCGTGCGTCTCGTACGTCCCTGAGAACTCGACGACCTCGTCGCGTGATCCGGCCGCCGGCGGCGGTGAGACTGTCTGCTCAGCGTCGATGCCGAGTGGGACCACCGTGCCCGGCAGTCCTCCCGTGCCTTCGATGAAGAACAGGTCGAAGTCGAAGGAACCAAGGCTCGGCGGGACTGGAAAGATCGTGCCTGCGATCGGGTCGACTTCGCTCGGTCGGGCTTCGACTCCCGTCGCCCCTTTCTGCACGGCGCCGAAGAGCACGCCCATCGTGGAGTCTTTGCAACACCAATCGATCGGATGGTCGGGAACGAGGAAGCCGTCGCTAGCTGTGGGCGCCTCGCCGATCAACGACATCGCGACGTTGCGCTCGGAGGGGCGGAGTTCCAACCGCCAGTCGTCGAACACGTCCGTCGTCCCGCCGGCGACCACGTAGGCAGGCGTCGTCTGATCGGACGGGGCGAGCTCCCAATCTGGGATCGCCGACATCGTCTCGTAGGAGGTCTCGACGGTTTCCCGGTCTTCGTCGCTCACGCCGGATCCGGTCCCGATCCATGCGAAGAGGGGCTTGCCGTTGACCTTGAAGTGGGCGTAACGGCCGGGACCGCATGGTCCGTCACCCTCCGGGGGCAGGCCGGTGCCGGGAGGGAACTCCGGGATCGGTGGGGCATCGCCTCCGACCGGCGGACGGGCATCGAGGGCGACGTACAGGGCGGCCCCGGCCGCGGGGAGTCCGTCGGCGCACGCATTCGTCGTCAAGCCCATGTCGACGTTCGAGAGCTGGAGCATCGGCAGACCGTGTGGCACCGGGATCGGGGAAGACGTCTGGTCGCTCGACATCTGGCATGTGTCAGCGAGGTCAGCGGGGCAGGGGGACGAGACCCCGCTGCTTCCCTCGACCGCGATCAGCATCGACAGGGGCCACTGGTTCACGAGGTACCAGTCCGAGGGGCTGGTCACGGTGAACGCCTCGATCGTCGCGGTCCGCTCGAAGACCTCGTACCGACCGGTCTGGAACGGATCGGCGTCGCTCCGCAGGAGCGCACGGAGCCCCGCGAACGATGTCACCGCCAGGGCGACGGCTACCAGCGCCGATCCGAGAACGGTGCCTACCTGGCGCCGGCGGCCGCGCCGCAGCACCTGCTGCGGCGGGGCCCCCGAGGCGCCGAGCGTCGAAACGGGCGCCTCGCCCGCCTTGTCGCGGAACAGCTCGCGGAGCTCGCGTTCGATGTCCGTCGTCATGCGTCCTCACCTTCGATCCCTTCGCGGAGCGCGGCCGTGGCCCTCGCCGTTAGCGACTTCACCGCGGCGACCGAGCACCGCAGCGCGTCCGCCGTCTCTCGTTCCGACAGATCCTCGTAGTAGCGGAGGACGAGCACCGCTCGCTGCCGTGGCGGCAACGTGGCGAGCCGGCGCCACATGTCCTCCCGGCCCGCGACGTCGGGCAAGCCCAACATCGCGGCCCGCTCGACCCTCCCGCTCTCCTTCGAAAGCCACTCCCGCTCGACCCTCCCGCGGCGGAGCCGCGACGTGTGCAAGTTCACGATGGTGCGACGCAGGTACGCGTTGAACGCTTCGTGAGCTCGGAGATGACCGAGCCGACCGACGCAACGCACGAACGCGTCGTGCACGAGATCCTCGGCCTGCGCGCGGTTCTGTGTGAGCAGGAACGCCAGCCGGTTCGCTGCGGGGACGTGCCGGACGTAGAGGTCCGCCAGCTCGCCCTTCGGCTCGGTCACGGCCGTCCCTTCCTGCAGCTCGACGAGGATCCGCGTCATACCTCCAAGACGCACGAGCAGCCCCGAAGGTATCGCCGGATCCCTGTCAGTCTCCGTCCTCGGTGTCGAGCTTGTGGAGCCTCGGCCCCACGCAGTCCTCGCGCATGGGGAGCTCGAACGGCTCCAGGGGGTCTTGCTCGAAATCGAAGAGGTAGCTCAGGTTGAACGCGTCCCGGTCCCGATGCGTGAGCTGGGACAGCCCCCAGTTGTCCTCGATGAAGCGCAGGACGCTCGAGAACTCACCGAGCCGCGAGTCGATGTAGCCGGGCTTCGCGTATGGGCTGATCGTGAGCAACGGGACGCGGAAGCCGAACCCGAATCGGTCGACCTGGGGCGGCGGCACGTGATCGTAGAAGCCCCCGTAGTCGTCCCACGTGATGAAGATCGCGGTGTCCTTCCAGAAAGGGCTCCGCATGACTGAGTTCACGATCTCCGTCGTCCAGTTCTCCCCGTGGCAGAAGCTCCACTCGGGGTGCTCGCTCAGCTCGTAGCGCGGGGTGACCCACGTGACGGGGGCGAGTCGCCCGTCCTCGACGTCGGCCACGAAGTTGTCTACCGGGAAGATGTGGCGTTGCCAGATCTCGGGGTTCATCCGGACACGCTCGATCGCAGAGAACGCGGACCAGACGTAGCCGCGCTGGTCGTTCCACGCGGCGTAGTAGCCCCACGGGATCCCGGCGCCGTCCAGCAGGTCGGCCTCGGTCCGGAAGTCGAAGCACGGTGGGACCCGCTCGATCTGTCCCTCGCTGTCCACCACCTCCACGTAGACCTCTTCGAGCGTGTCGCATCCCCACGACTTGGCGAGGCCGGTCTCTTGGGTGAAGAGGGTCGCCCGCGCTTGGTCTTGGAACGGATTGTGGTGCGAGCCTCCGGACTGCGCCGCGATCGTGTAGAGGTGGTTCGGGAACGACGGACCCTGCGCGGACGCGAAGAAGTTGTCCGACAGGGCGAACTCCTCGGCCCAGCGCCAGTAGTTGGGGAGGTCCGATGGGCCCTGCATCTGCGTGTAGGCGTAGAGGTCGCCCTCCTCACCGCGCGCGAAGTTGTTCATCCGTCCTTCGTTCCAGGATTCGATCGCGCAGTCGTAGCAATGGGGGATGTCGTCGGGCAGGCGGTCGAGGGGTGGTGTCAGCGGGCGCAGCTCGTCGCCGTCGTACCCCTCGGTGACGCCTTCCACACCGGGGAACCGACCGAACAGGTGATCCGTCGTCCGGTTCTCCTTGATGACGAACACGACGTGCTTGATCGGCCATCGCGTCTCGAACGCCGAGGCGTCGGTGCGCTCGGGTCGGCCCGGTGGGAGCAGATCGGGTGTCTCCCTGGCGCGCGGCGGCCCCTGACACGTCGCCGTGAGCAGGACGGTGCCCAGCAACGCGGAGGCGGCGCGAGCGAGTCGCATCGGCTCGGGATGCTAAACGGGAAGGCCCGATCGAGGTCCCTCATGCGTGCCGGTCGGTGCACGACCGCTGGTACGATGACCGCCCGTATCACCTTCGAAAAGGACCTCTGACCTGCCATGGAAGCCATCCTCCACGCCGAATCTCGCACCGAGAAGGGCAAGGGTCCCGCACGACGTCTGCGCGCCAGCGGACGCGTCCCCGCGACCCTCTACGGCGCCGGCGTCGACGCCACGTCGATCCACGTAAGCGCCCTCGACCTGCTCCACGTCTTCCACGCGATGGGCCAGGCGAGCGTGCTGGTCGACCTGAAGCTCGACGGCCACGAGTACCTCACCATCGCCCGTGAGATCCAGCGCGATCTGATCCACAATCGGTTCATCCACATCGACTTCATGGCGGTGCGGCGCGACGAGAAGATCACCGTGAACATCGAGCTCCATGAGATCGGCGATTCGGTCGGCGTGCACGCCGGCGGCGTGGTGGAGCACCACCTCCGAGAGGTCGAGGTCGAGTGTCTGCCGGCCAACGTCCCTCAGCGGATCGAGTTCGACATCACGTCGTTGAAGATCGGCGATTCCCTGCGTGTGGGTGACCTCACGCCGCCCGACGGCGTCGAGTTCCTGACCGACCCCGACACCATGGTGCTCGCGGTGGTCGAGCCTGCGGTGATGGACACCGAGCTGGACCTGGCCGTTGCTGGCGAGGAGGCCCCGGAGGCGGCGCCGGAGGAGGCTGCCGCCGAGGGCGAGGTTCCCGAGGGCGAAGAGGGCGAAGAGGGCGAAGATGGCGAGTCCACCGAGGGTTCTGGATCCGAGGGCGGAGCCGAAGGCGAGTCCAAGGCCCCCGAGGGGGACGGCGAGAGCTAGCCGATGGCCTGGCTCGTCGCCGGCCTCGGCAATCCCGGCGATCGATTCGCGAGGACCCGGCACAACGTCGGTCGGATGGTCGCCGAGGACCTCGCCGGCGACGCCGGCGAGCGGTTCCGGAAGGTGCGCTTCCTCCCCGTGGAGACCGCCGAGATACGGGTCGGCGACGAGAGGGTCCTGCTCGCCCGCTCGACCCGGTTCATGAACGAATCGGGTCCGTCGTACGCCTCCCTCGCCAAGAAGCAGGGTGTCGAGCCCTCCCGGCTCATCGCCGTGCACGATGAGCTGGACATCCCCGCAAGCACGATCCGGGTGAAGCTCGGCGGTGGCAACAGCGGTCACAATGGGCTGCACTCGCTGGATCAGGCCCTCCGCACCCCCGAGTACCTGCGGGTCCGGGTCGGCATCGGCCGTCCGCCCGGTCAAAAGGATCCGGCGGATTTCGTGCTCCAGCCGGTGGCCGCCCGCGACGAAGCGGACCTCTCGATCC
>JBKKAE010000275.1:0-4893 GCA_046714835.1 Actinomycetota bacterium
GACCACCGCGTCCCCCTCGATGACGCCTGGGCCGCGATCGGCCACGACCGCGCGATCCAGGGGAACCTGGATCCCGCGGTCCTGCTCGGTCCCTGGGACGCCGTCGAGCGGAAGGCACGCGATGTGCTCGCGCGCGCCGCCGGTCGAGCCGGACACGTGTTCAACCTCGGCCACGGCGTGCTTCCCGACACACCGGTCGAACATCTCCAGCGGTTGGTGGACCTGGTCCATACCGAGACGGAGCGGAGCAGCTCGTGAGCGCGCCGGTGGGCGTGTTGGTCATGGCGTACGGCACGGCGAGCGGGCCGGACGACGTCGAGCGCTACTACACCGACATCCGAGGCGGGCGCGCGCCCTCGCCCGAGCATCTCGCGGAGCTCAGGGACCGGTACGCCGCGATCGGCAACGTGTTCCCGCTGTTGGAAACGACAAGGGCCCAGGCGGAAGGACTCGTCGATCGGCTGAACGGTGACGGGACGATGTACCGCGTTTACCTCGGGATGAAGCACTCGCCGCCGTCCATCGCCGACGCGGTAGGGTGGATGCGGGCCGAGGGCGTCGAGCGCGCGATCGGCATCGTGATGGCGCCCCACTGGTCGGGGATGTCCGTGGAGACCTACGTGGAGCGCGTCCGCGGCGCCCTGGATGAGTCGGGCGGCGGCCCGTCGTTCTCGTTCGTGCGCAGCTACCACGCGCACCCGTCGTTCGTGAAGTTCCTGGCGACGCGGGTCTCGGATGCGCTCGAAGGCATCACTCCCGAGGAGCGGGGGGGTGCGATCGTCCTGTTCACCGCGCACTCGCTCCCGACCCGGGTTCTCGAGGATGGGTCGCTCCGGTGCAAGACCTGTGAGTGTGCCGACTCCTGCCGCTATCGCGACGGGCTCCAGGAAACGGCCGACCTCGTGGCCGCGACCCTCGGGCTCGAGCGCTTCGGGATCGCATGGCAGAGCGCGGGCCGCACTCCCGATCCGTGGTGGGGGCCGCCGGTCGAGGAATCCATCCTCGAGGCAGCGGCGATGGGGCATCCCGCCGTGGTCGTGTGCTCCGCTGGGTTCGTGGCGGATCACCTCGAGATCCTCTACGACCTCGACATCGAGGCGAAGTCGGTGGCCGAGGGAGCCGGGATCCGGTTCGCGCGGACGGAGATGCCGAACGCCGACCCCGCGTATCTCGACATCCTGGCCGAGGTTATGCGTGACCACCTCGCCGAGGAGCCGGAGGCGTGAGCGACCGGGTCGCCGTCGTCGGAGCCGGCATCGCCGGGCTCGCCACCGCCTTCCATCTGGCACGGGCGGGCGCGGATCCCGTGGTGTTCGAGCGGGGCGACGTTGCCGGTGGGATCGTGGCCCCTCCGATCGAGGTCGGAGACCTGTGGCTGGAGCCGGGCCCCGACTCGCTGGCGGCGAGGAAGCCGTGGGGCGCCGATCTCTGCCGCCGGCTTGGGCTGACGTTGATCGCGCCGGGAGCCTCCGGTGCCTTCCTCTGGACGGACGGTGGGCTCGTGCCGTACCTGACGGACACCGCATTCGGGATCCCCGGCGACGTGGGTGACGTGCTCCGATGGCCGGGCCTTTCGCGTCGGGCCCGGGTCCGAGCTCTCGCGGATCTCGTGAAGCGGAAGCGGCGCGACGGCGCCGAGGAGACCCTGGGGGAGCTGCTTCGTCGCCGGCTCGGCGACGAAGCCACCGACCTGGCGATCGCGCCGCTCCTCGCGGGCCTCCACGCCGGCGACGTCGACCGGATGTCGGCGTCGGCGACCTTCCCGGAGCTCCTCGCCTGGGAGCGGACCCAGGGGAGCCTGATCCGGGGCGCGCAGGCCGCGCAGCGGTCTGCGCGTGGCGGCCAGCCGGGTCCGCTGTTCGTTCGACCCTCGGGTGGGATGCGGGCGCTGGTCGACGCCCTCACCGCTGCTCTCGGCGACCGTGTACGCACGGGCGCCGAGGTCACGAGCGTCGGCGACCACGACGTCCAGCTCGCCGGCGGGACCGAGCCGGTCGAAGCGGTCGTCCTCGCGTGTGGCGCGCAGGCGGCGGCAGCCCTCCTCGGGGAGGCTGCTCCTGGGGACCTCCCCGCCATCCGATCGGTCTCGACCGGTGTCGTGTTCCTCACCTATCCGTCCGGGACCGCGGACGCGCTCCCGGACGGGACCGGGTTCGTCGTTCCCCGCGGGAAGGCCCCGATGACCGCCGCGACCTTCCTCTCGCGGAAGTGGCCGGACGAGCGCTTCGGCGACCGTGCGGTCGTGCGCTGCTATGTGGGCGGCGCGGGCGACGAGGACGTCCTGGACGCGCCTGACGAGGACATCGTCGAGGCGTGCGCGCGGCACCTGAGCGCCGTCCTCGATCTCCCGGAGCCCTCGGCATCGCGCGTCCATCGATGGTGGCGCGCGATGCCTCAGTACGAGATCGGACACGTCGACCGCGTCCGTCGGATCCGCGAAGCCTTGCCGCCGGGTATCTTCCTCGGCGGAAGCGCCTTCGACGGGGTGGGTGTGTCGGACCTCGCCCGCGCCGCCGAGGAAACGGCTTCGGTGGTCCTGGAAGACGCGCGTGCCCCTCGGAAGGAGCCCGCATGACCGAGACGATCTACGCCCTGTACCCGGTGTTCGCCGCCAGCCCGGAGCTCCGGGCCGAGCTCTTCGAGGACGACGCCCTCGGCAACGCCGCGGAGGAGATCGAGACCCTCTTCAAGGACTGGGCCGGTCGTGTGGACGTCCGTGGCTCGTACTCGACGGTCGGGTTCCGCGCCGACGCCGACCTCGTGCTCTGGCTGACTGCGGGCTCGGCCGACGATCTCCAGCGGTTCGTCGTCGAGTTCCGACGAACCCGCGCGGGCGACCTCCTGGACCCGGTCGCGTCGTTGATGGGTCTCGTGAAGCCGGCCGAGTTCACGCCCGATCATCAGCCTGCCTTCGTGCGCGGCGAGGCTCCTCGCACGTACCTCTGCGTCTACCCGTTCGTGCGCACGCCCGAGTGGTACCTCCTCCCGGCGCAAGAGCGTGGCGAGCTGCTCGCCGAGCACGGCGTGCTGGGGCGTGAGTTCCCGGGGGTCCTCGCCAACACGACCAGCGCGTTCGGCCTGGGCGACTGGGAATGGATCCTCGCGTTCGAAACCGACGAACTGGACGCGCTGGTGGACTGCATCCGTCGCCTCCGCGATTCGAAGACCCGCCTTTACTCCAAAGTGGAGACGCCTTTCTTCACGGGGATCCGCAAGCCGATCGCCGACGCCCTCGACGACCTCCGCTGACTTTCTGCGTCCGTTGGGTGGACTGAACGTCCACTCGTGCCGATGATGGCCCCATGAAGAGGATCCTCGCGTGCCTGGCCGTTTCGAGCGTGCTCCTCGCGGCGTGTGCCGAAACCGGCCCCGATCCCTCGCCGGTCGGTCCGAGGGATGCGGTCTTGAACGCCATGAAGGCCGTCTACGAGGCGGGGACCTTCCACCAGGAGCTCGAGATGTCGATGACCGGAGGCGGAGAGAGCTTCACCATGTCCGGGGCGGCCGACGTCGACAACGTGCACCAGCGGATCGACATGACGATGGACCTCGGCCTGCTCGGCGGCGAGATGCGGCTCCTGATGGATGACGGCCTGGTGTACATGCGTTCGCCGGTGTTCCAGGACGCGGGCTCGGAGTGGGTGAGCCTCGATCCCTCGAAGATGGATCCGGCGACGGCCGCGCAGTTCGGCGGCTTCGGGACGGGTACGACCGATCCATCGGCCTACATCGGTCTGTTCGCCGGTGTGTTCGACGTGAGGGACTCGGGAGATCAGGAGCTTCAGGGTGTCTCCACGACGCACTACGTCGGCTCGATCGACCTGAAGAAGGTGCTCGGGGGATTCGCCGACGTCGTGGGCGAGGACGTCGACGCGGAGACAAGGAAGCAGCTCGAGATGGTGGTGGAGCAGTTCGAGTCGCTCGGGATCGACGAGAAGATCCCGTTCGAGATCTGGATCGACGAGGAGGGGCTGCCTCGCCGGCAGCGCATCAGCATGGACTTCGGCGACCTCGTCCCGGGCGATGAAGCGGCGAGCATGCGGATGACCGTCGACTTCTCCGCCTTCGGGAAGCCGGTCGAGATCGAGATCCCTCGCCCCTCAGAGGTGACGGACATGACCGATGCCCTGGCCGACGCCGGAGGCGGGTCAGGCTCCGGCTCAGGCGCCTACGGCTAGCAGCGCCCGGAGATCTCCGATCACCCGGTGACCGTTGAGGTCCGGCGCGCCGTCGCCCGACCGGTCGATCAGGAACGTCTCGATCCCGAGGGCCGCGGCGCCGTCGCAGTAGGCCGGCTGGTCGTCCACGAAGACGGCTCGATCCGGTGCGACGTCGCCGAGCCGCCGGAGCGCCTCCCGGTAGATCTCGAGATCCGGTTTGTGCATCCCGACCTCGAAGGACAACAGGACCTCGTCGAACTCCTCGTCGATCCCGAGGCGGTCGACGATCGGTCGCGTCGAGTGTGAGCAGTTGCTGATCAGCGCCGACTTCACGCCACGAGCCCGTAGGTCTCGCAGGACGGGTACGGAGTCCTCCCAGAGCTCGACACCGGTCTCGGAGAATTCGCGCTCCATACGCAGGAGTCGCTCGATCAGCCGGGGATCCGGTTCGAGGCCCGCCGCCTCGACGATCGCGGTCATGTCGCCCTCGATGCTTCCGTAGGCTCCGACTCCCCGTGCCGCCCGGGTGAGGTCGTAGGCGTTGAAGAGCTCGGCCTTCTCGATGCCGAGCTCGGCCGTGATGGTCTCGGAGAGCTGTCCCCAGCGAGTCCGGACGAGCGTGTCGTAGAGGTCGAGCAGGACGGCATCCACGCCTTCAAGGATAGAGGTGGGGTGGGGGCGCCCCCCCGGGGGCGACCCCCCCCCCCCCGGGGGGGGGGGGGAGGCCCGCGCG
>JBKKAE010000276.1:0-8374 GCA_046714835.1 Actinomycetota bacterium
CCGCCGTTGCGGCCGCCACCGCCGTTGCCACCGCCGTTGCCACCGCCATCGTTGCCACCGCCGCCGCCGTTGCCACCGCCGTTGCCACCGCCGTTGCCACCGCCGATGCCACCGCCGTAGCCTCCGCCGCCGCCACCGCCGCCGCCGCCACCGCCGTTGCCACCGCCGCCGCTGGGAACCTCATCAGTCCCACCGTTGTCGGCGCCTCCGTCAGTGCCACCGGGCTCGTCGCTGCCGCCACCGTCGCCACCGGGTTCGCCGCTGGCACCGCCGTTACCGTTCCCGCCGTTCTCGCCACTGTTCCCGTTCTCGCCGCCGTTGCCGGGCTCACCACTCTTGTCCGGGTTCTCCGCGTCCGAGCCGTCCACATCGCTCTGCTCGCCCCCGGAGCCCGGCGCGCCGCTCTCGTTCCCGTCTTCGCCACCGATCCCGCCGTCGTTCCCGCGACCGATCAGATCCCCGTCGGGGATGTTCTCGTCGATGCCTGCGTCCCCTTCGTCGTCGGATCGGGAACCCGAGCTGAGAGGATCTCCGTCGGGCGGATCCAAGGGTTGATCCGTCGTCGGCGTGAGGGGGACGGACGACGCCGTGATGCGCTCGCGAGAGGGGACGAAGACCGCCAAGGCATCCGAGGCGAAGTCACGCGCGGTATCCGGCAGGTGGCCAGTCATCGCGAGGCTGCTGCCCGCCGTGATCACGATCGTCGCGGTCGCGACCGCGGCTCGCGTCAGCGGCCGATGGATCGGCCCGCGCCGCGGCAGCGGGATGTCGTCCCGAGCGGCACGCACCGCCACCGCCATCGATGCCACCGTCGTGTGCTCGGCCCAGAGCTCACCAGGAAGCGGGTCCCCGGCGACGTCACGCAGGAGCTCGTCGAAGTCGATCAGGTGGCCGTCGTGACTCCTTACCATAGCGCGGAGGAGTGACTTCCCGTCGCCGCGCGTCGTCGGATCGATCATCGACCCACCTCCGCGATCTTCGCGGTGTCGGCATCCGCGTCGGCGCGGAGCAGCCGCAACGCGTCCATCTCGAGGAGCCGGACGGCGCCCGTTTCCTGACCCGTGATCAACGCAACGTCGTCCACTTCGAGGTGCCCGAGCGCTCTGAGGAGCAGCACGTCCGCATGCCCGGAAGGGAGCGCGGCGACTTTGGCCAACGAGTCCGACATCGCGGCTGGAGCGTTCTCGTCTACTTCGACCTCGATCGGATCCGCGACCTCACCGTTTTCCAGAGGTCGGCGTGCCAGGTCGAACAGCCAGCGTCGGAACGCGACTTCGTCGCCGGAGAAGTGCTGGAGTCCGCCGGCCACCTGCATCCACACTTGCTCCGCGGCGTGCTCCGGAGCGTGAGCGCCGCGGGCCCGGAGGTAACGCAGCACCGCCGGGTGGAACTCTCGATAGAGGAGACCGATGGCCCATTCCACGCCCGTTGTCGCGGCCGTCATCACCGTCTCGAATCGCTCGCCTCGCAGACGCGGTGCCACCGCGGTCGGCCTGGTGGTTGCGACCTCTCCGTCGGTCGGCGCGAGATCGAGGTCTCTCGCCGGCATCGGTGCAGGCAGGGCGATGATTGGGTCCTTCGCGAGGCGGAACGAGAACCGGGAGCCCTCGCCCACACGACTCTCCACGTCGAGCCGGGACCCGTGGAGCTCGAGGATCTCGGAAACCACCGCCAGTCCGAGGCCGGTTCCGCGCGTGGAGCGAGTGTGCACGTCGCCCCCGCGGAAGAACCGCTCACCGATCCGTGCGACTTCGCTCTCGGGGATGCCGGGGCCATCGTCGCTCACCGCCACGAGCACGTGGTCCGGGCCGTCCTCGTGTGCGCTCACGATCACACGGCTGCCCGCCGGCGTGTACTTCGAGGCGTTCGAGAGCAGGTTCTCCACGATCCGTTCGATCAGGCCGGGATCGGCCTGCGTGGACACTCCGGATGTGACATCCAGCTCGAGCTGATGGCCCTCCAACAATGAGGCGAGGCGGTCGACGATCTCCGGCAGGAGCTTCGACAGATCGATCTCCCTCGTGTCCGGACGGAGCTGTCCCGCTTCGAGCTTCGAGAAATCCAGGAGCTGTCCGATGACGTGATCGAGCGTGGCCGCGTTCGCGTTCAAACGCGTTAAGAAGTCGGAGCGGATCTCGTCGTCGATGGTCTCCCACTGGTGCTCGAGCGTGCGGCCCATCCCCGTGATGACGGTCAGCGGGGTTCGAAGCTCGTGCGAGACGGTCGAGAGGAAGTCGTTCTTCATCCGGTCGAGATCCGCCAGGCGCTGGATCACCTGTCGCTGCTCTTCGAATCGACGGACGTTCTCCAAAGCCAGACTCGCCTGCGACGCGAGCATCCGGAAGACCTCGACGTCTTGCTCCTTGGGACCGGGTTCTACTTCCGAACCGACGACGAGCACCGCTGCCACGCCGTCGCTGACCTTGATGGGGACGGCCGCGCCGAACAAGGGGAGCCCTCGCTTCCGCCCTCGGAACACCGCGAACTCTCCTGACTCGGCCGTGGAAACAACGACCTCGGGGATCGTCGCTTCGGGAGCGGAGGACTCCGGCACGGTGTGCCAGCCGTCGACCTCACGAACGAAGACGCGGGCGAACGGGAAGCCCAGACCTGCCACCGCCTCGATCGTCGTTTCGAGGACCTGATCCGCGTCGACCGTCGAGCTGCTCATGTCCCTCGCGGCCGCGGAGACGGTGGCGAGGAGCGCCCATCGTCGATCGGCCTCGGCCCGCGCGTCCCAGGCCGCGCAGACCTGCACCCGGATCTCCTGGACGAGGAAGCCCGCGAGGAACGTGAGGACCGACAGCACCACCAAGGGGAGGGGACCCTGATCGGCGGCACGAAGCGCGAGACCGTAGCCGACGAGGGTCATCGCGAGCAGCGCGACCTGTCCTCTCGGCGGGAAGGCGACGGCGAAGAACACCGTCGTGAGTGCGTAGAGGAGGACGAGTGGAGATCGCGCGCCTCCGGTGGCCCACACACCGACGGTGACCATGCCGAGGGCCGTCATGGCCCATACGGCGAGCAGGTTCATCCCGGTCCGAGTCGCCAGGAGCCGGTCCCAGGGCAGCAATGTCGCGAGCGCGGCCGCGACGCCGAGCCCGGTCAGCGCCAGTCCCCATCCGCCGAGGTCCACCCGAGCCCTCGCCGCCAGGCCGAACAACCCGGCGGCGGCGAGCGGGGCGAGGAGCGTCACCCGCATGCCGACGCGGAGCGTGCGGAACTCGATCGGCAGGGGACCGCCGGGCACGCCCCTCTCCTTCGAGCGGGGCGCCTCGGCCGGATCGCGATGATCCGGCTTGCCGTGGGTGGCGCCGGGTGAAGCTTCGGTCATCTCGGTTGCCTCCGAACGGCGGACTCCGGGGCGACACCCCCTGCGGTCCGCTGTAGGACGCGGGGTTCGATGACCGTAGCCGTGCGGCTGTCGGTAGTTCATCCGTCGGTCGTTCATTTCGGGGGTGGGCCGGGCCCCCAGGATCGAGACCATCGACCTAGGAGGGGTTCGTCGGCGAGCCCGCATGAGGCGGCCTGGCGACCCGGGGAGAGGCGACTACCCGATCGGCTGTGCCAGGTTCTCGGCGCTCTCCTGGGAGATGCCGAGGCGTTCCGCGAGGTCGGGTGTCTTCTGGTCGAGGAGCTTCTGGATCGATTCCTTCGACAGTCCGAGCTGTTGCCGGATCGTCTCAGCCGAGATCCCGGACTCCGTCGCTTCGTCGAGCTGCTTCTCGATCATCTGTTGGCGCCGCTCGGCGACCTCTTCGAGCAGGACCAGCTTCTCGATCTCCTCGCGGAGCAGGTCGATGTCCATCGCGGATCCTTCCATCGATCAGGCCTCGTACTTGAACGAGATGTTCACGCGCGCGCGGTAGCTGGTGACCTTGCCCTCTTCGATCGTGACGTCGAACTTCACGACCTCGCCGACGCGGAGATCCCGAAGGGTCTTGGCCGCGGTCTCCACGGCATTCTTGGCCGCTTCCTCCCACGAGGTGGCGCTGGTGCCGATCACCTCGGTGACGCGATAGACGCTGTCGCTCAACTGGTCCTCCCCCTCTTGCCCGGCCAGTTCTCGCCACCCCCTGCCGTGGCTCGCACAGGCTATCGTGCTTGCGTGGTTCGTGTGGTGCCCATCTTGGTGGCGACGGTCCTCGCCCTCGCGATCCTCGCCTGGCTCACCAGATGGATACGGGCCACGGCGGCCCGGCGGCCGAGCCGCGGCGGCAGCCGCCGGATCGGGGGCTACGAGTTCGAAGCCCGGAGCGACCAGGCCAAACGCCGGCTCAAGGGCGTCGCCGGGCCGGCTGAGCGACGGGACGAGATCGTGGAGTTCCTCGACACCCACGAGGGCGTGGAGGCCTACATGGAGCCGAAGACCGTCGTGAGCCTCAAGTCGGTGGTCCTGATCGACGCGGCGGGTGAATGGCGCCGCTTCGAGCTCAAAGAGGATGCCTACCTGCGACGGCTCTCGGCGGAACGGTCACTGCCGATCTTCGACGCGGCGATGACCGGCTACCCGCCGAGGATGCGCCGGCGCTCGGGACCCACCGGCTAGATCCGCAGCTCGGGGCAGCGGGCACTCCAACACCCCTTCGGGCGTACGCTTCGGGGATGAAGGTGCGTCGCCGCGTCGCGCTGATGGCGATGGCCGCGCTCGTCGCCGCGTGCACGAGGAGCGCACCCGACGGACCCACCGGGGCGCTGCCGTCCCTGGGCTCCTTCCCCGGCAGCATCACGGGCGATCTGCTCGTGCTGATGGACGACGGGAGCATCGTCACGGTCGGTCGCGACGGCGATGCGGCGGTCCGCCTTCGGGGAGAAGACGATCTGGACTTCGAGACTCGCCAGCCGGTGTGGTCGCCGGACGGCGCACTCGTGGCCTGGGTGGAGATCGGCACGGCGGCTCCACCGGCTTCATCGACGCTCGTGACGAGTCGTCCGGACGGGTCCAGCCGTCGCGAGGTCGTCGTGGACGCCGGGACCTTCTTCCTGCAGTGGGACCCCACATCGACCAGGCTCGCCTACCTGGGGAGCTTCCGGGGGGCGGTCGGGATGGGCGTCGCGGACACGGGCGCCGACGGGGGAGCGGTCGCGAAGACGCTCGGCGTCGGGCAACCCTTCTACCTGTCGTGGGCGCCCGAGGGCGACCGGCTCTTGATCCACGTCGGCACGGACACGCTCGGGACGCTCGACCTCACGGGTGGTGCCCTCGAGCCGATCGAGGAACGGCCCGGGGTGTTCCACGCCCCCGTGTGGCTGGAGGACGGGCGATTCGTCTACGCGGTGCACGACGGCGACGAGCAGCTGCTGGTCGTGCGCGGTGACGGCCGGCCGAGGGATCTCGTCCGATTCCGGGGTGCGATCGAGTTCGTGGTCAGCCCGGATGGCAGCAGGATCGCCTATCGGGTGGACGAGGGCGAAGGTTTCGGCACGGTGTCGGTGGTCGGTATCCATTCCGCACGGACACGCTCCGCCTCCGACCTTCCCACCTCCGCGTTCCATTGGAGTCCCGACGGGAGACGACTGTTGTTGATGACACCGGCGGAAGGGGACGATCCCACCACGCATCGTTGGCATGTCTGGGACGGGAAGGAGACGAGCCCCGTCGGGCCCGCTTTCGTCCCCAGCCCGACCTACCTACGCGACTACATGCCCTTCTTCGGGCAGTTCGCGCAGACGATGACGCTCTGGTCGCCCGATGGCCGATCGTTCGCGTTCCCGGGGTTGATCGGCGACCGGGCGGGGATCTGGGTGCAGGACCTCGACACCGAAGATCCCACGTTCGTCGTCGAAGACGGATCCGTCGTCGCCTGGTCGCCGGCGGGCACTCCGTAGACTCCGCGGGATGCGCGAGGAGATCACGCTTTACGACGAGGTCGGCGGCATGCCGTTCTTCGAGCGCCTGATCGAGGTCTTCTACGTGGGCGTGGCGGACGACGCGGTGCTGCGTCCCCTCTATCCGGAGGACCTCGCGCCATCCGCCCGTCATCTGACCTTGTTCCTCGCGCAGTACTGGGGTGGGCCCACGACCTATGACGCCGAGCGCGGCCACCCTCGCCTCCGGATGCGGCACGCGCCGTTCGCCGTCGGGCCGGGGGAGCGGGATCGATGGCTGTTCCACATGCGGGCCGCCGTGGACGAGATGGCACCGCAGGAGCCGGTTCGTCGAGCGCTCCTCGAGTACTTCGAGATGGCCGCCGAGGCGATGCGGAACCGCGACTGAAGACCGCTACGCTAGGAGGTAGCGGCGTGAGAGCGGCACCTCGGTGACCGGGTCGCTCCGGAGCACCTGCCCATCCAGGGTCACGGTCCCGTCCTCGGGTGAGACCTTGATCGCCGGCGCGGTTCTGTTCCTGACTAGGTCGTCGCGGCGGATCGTGCGCGTGCCTCGCACCGCGACGAGTCGCCGCCGGGTGCCGAGCTTCGTCGCGATGCCGGCATCCAACGCGGCCGCGGAGACGAACGTGGTGGACAGCGCCGCCGCGGCCGCGCCCGTCGCGCCCCAATCGGGTCCGTACCTGGTGGGCTCCGCCCCGTGGACGCTGGCGTTGCCTTCGCCGATCGCGCCCCATGCGACCACACCTCCCTTGAAGACCATCACCGGCTTCACGCCGAAGGAGGACGCCTCCCAGAGGACGAGGTCGGCGAGCCGCCCCGGGGCGAGCGAGCCGACCTCGTCCGAGATCCCGTGCACGCGTGCCGGTTCCTCGGTCACCTTCGCCAGGTAGCGAAGGACGCGATCGTTATCATCGCGGGCGTCCCCGCCCTCCTTCGGGATCGCCGCTGCCACCTTCATCGCGTGGGCGAGCTGGAACGTCCGTCGAACGGTTTCGCCGATCCGGCCCATCCCCTGCGAGTCCGAGTTCACGATCGAGATCGCCCCGAGGTCGTGGAGCGGTCCCTCGGCCTCCATCGTCGCCGGATGCACCAGCTCGCGGGCCGCCACCACGTCGTCGGGTAGCGCGGGGTTGCCCTCGTGGACGATCAGCTTCATGTCGAGCTGCTCGGCGGCGGTCGAGGGCCCGTAGGGGATCGTCGGCGTGGTCGAGGAGCAGAAGACGTTCGGCTCGCGGACGATCCCGATGAGGTCCGGGATGTGGCCGCCGCCCGAACCCTCCACGTGGTACGCGTGGATCGCCCGTCCCGCGATCGCCTCGACCGTGTCCTGGAGCTCACACGACTCGTTGAGTCCGTCGGTATGCAGACAGACCTGGACGTCGTGCGCGCCGGCGGCACGGAGCACCTCGTCGATCACCTCGGGGTAGGCGCCCCAGTCCTCGTGGATCTTCAGACCGACGCCGCCGGCTTCGATCGCGGCCTCGAGCTGCCCCGGTACGCCGGTCCGCGCGGAGGGTTGGAGCCCGATGTTCACGGGGAAGTGCTCGAAGGCTTCGAGGGTCCGGAGCATCCGCCACGGGGGCTCTTCGAACCCCGCGGTGATGAGGGTCGTCACGCCGGCGGACAGCGCGACGGGGATGAGGCGCGGGGAGAGCAGGTGCACGTGGGAATCGACGGCTCCTGGCGTGGCGATCAACCCGTGACACGGGACCGGCCACGTGTTCGGTCCGATCGTGAGGTCCACGCCGTCGGTGATATCGGGGTTCCCCGCACGTCCGATCCCCGCGATCCGTCCGTCCTTGATCCCGATGTCCGCCTTCAGGACCCCGAGCAACGGGTCCAGCACGACCGCGCTCGCGACGATCGTGTCGAGTTCGCTCTCGGTGGTCGCGCGGTCGTGCTGGGCCAGCCCGGAGCGCCAGTTCTTCGCGTAGCCCCAGAGCGCCTGGTCGGCGGGATCGGTGAGGTCACGTTCGATCCGGATCCAGAGGTCGGTGTCACCCAGGCGAACGCGGTCGCCGGCGGTCGGCCCGTGTCGTGTCGCGTGCTCGGCGCGCGAGTATCGCTCGGGCACGCGGCTAGGCCCCCGCCCCTCCGTACCGGACCAGATCCACCTCGTGCTCTTCGCCGGGCGCCCACCGGAGGGAGTCGCCGGCGGGCAGGTCCAGCCGGAACCCGTCGGCAGCGGCCCGATCGAACTCGAGGTGCTCGTTGGTGCGCCAGAACGGGAAGTGCGAGGACACGCGGATCGGATGCTCACCACGGTTGGTGACGAGGAGGCGGATCCGCTCACGGCCGGGTGCGAGCTCGACGTCTCCCTCGCCGAAGCGGATCGCGCCGGGGCCCCCGCCCGCCGGGCCGAACGGCTCGCGCAGGACCACGAGCCGCGTCCCTTCCTCGAGGAGGATCTCGACGCGGATCTCGGGCACGATGCCGGCGACGCCGTCCATCACCTGATCGGGGCTCAAGACATCGCGGCCGGCCGCCGCGACTCCGTCGAAGGATGCACCGCCGCGGCCGGCCGCGTGCATCTCGTCGCACA
>JBKKAE010000277.1:0-2903 GCA_046714835.1 Actinomycetota bacterium
TGGCGCGGACGATCGTGAAGTCGTCGGCCCGGACGAGCATGTGCGACACGAACGAGCGGTCGATCTTGAGTTCCTCGATCGGCAGCCTCTTCAGGTAGGAGAGCGAGGAGAACCCTGTCCCGAAGTCGTCGATCGACAACCCCACCCCCAGTCGAGCGAGCTCATTCAAGACGGCGTCGGATCGACCCGAGTCGGCGACGAGGAAGCGCTCGGTCAGCTCGAGCTTCAGGAGCGACGCCGGGACATCGAACCGCTCGAGGAGGCCGCCCACCAGGTCGGGGAGATCCTGGTCGAGCAAGCTGCGCGGTGACAGGTTGACCGCCACCGGAAGGCGGACGTCATAGTCCGCCCACGACCGCAGCGTGCGCACCACATCCTCGATCGCCCAATACGTCAACGGTTTGAGGAGGACGGTCTTCTCGACCATCGGGATGAAGTCGGCGGGAGACAGTCGCCCGAGCGTGGGGTGCTCCCAGCGGATCAACGCCTCGGCGCCGGCGACGCGTCCGTCCGACAGTCGGATCTTCGGCTGGAGATACATCCGGAACTGGTTGTCCTCGATCGCAGGGCGCACCTGCGTCACGAGGGTCAGGAGCTCGGGCTTGTAGCGGTCGATGATCTCGTCGTAGACCTCGAAGCCGAGTCCCGATTCCTTGGCGGCGTACATCGCGACGTCCGCGTGGCGGAGCAACATGTCGGGATCCTCCGAATGTGCCGGATACAACGCGACGCCCACGCTGCCGGAGACATCGAGATCGAGCTCCTCGACACGGATCGGTGCTCGGAGACCCTCGACGACATGTTCGGCCACGACCGAGGCCGTCTCTTCGTCGGGAAGGTCGGCAAGGAGCACCGCGAACTCGTCGCCTCCGAGTCTGGCCATGAGGTCACCCTCGCGGAGCGACTGTGCGATCCGCGGGCCGATCGCCCGGAGGAGCTTGTCCCCGAAATGATGTCCGAGGGCGTCGTTGATCTCCTTGAAGTGGTCGAGGTCCATCAGGATGACGCCGAACTTGCCACCGGTCTCCTCGGCCTCCTGGATCGCCGTCACGAGGCTCCGCAGGAACAGCAGGCGGTTGGGAAGGTCAGTGAGATGGTCGTGCAACGCCTGATGTTCGTTCTCCGCCTGCTTGCGGGCGAGCTCTTCGGTCGCGAGCTCCAGGGAATGCGTCCGGTGCAACATCTGCCAGGCGAATGCGAGTGGTGCGATGAAGACCACGATCGCCCAGAGACCGATCTCGCGCGTCGTGATCGCGACCAGGACGCTGAAAAGTGCGAGGCCCAGGTACGACATCAGGAACTCCGCCATCACACCTTCATGCATCGCGCGCAGCACGTGATCGAGGCGATGGCGGTATCGAAGCGTCTGCCACTCGGCGGTCACCATGGTGCTGATCGCGTAGCCGATGAGCGCCGTCAGGATGACTACCATCCCGACCACGAACCATCGGTCGTCGAGAGCGGTCAGGCTGTGGAAGATCGTGCCCTGGGCAAGCACGCACAGGGCGAGCTGCGCGTGCCGGAAGACGATCGTGAGCGGAGGATGCTCACGACGGAGCTCCTCCTGGTCGACCGAAGCAGCGAACACGATCACGGCTGCGACGGGCGGCGGATAGAGAAGAGCGAGCGACAGTTCCAACGGGAAGCTCAGGCTGAACGGGAAAGGCATCCTCCGCGGCAGCGGCATGAGGTGCACGAGAGCGATGGCCCCCGCCCACACCAGGAGTCTCCAGTCCAGGAAATCGGTCGATGTTTGCCACGTCGTGAAGCCCAGATACACGAGGAGCGGGACGGACAGCAGCAGCTCGTAGGCTCGAACCGCGTGGCGTCGGCGAGGCCGAGGGAGGGCGTGGCTGGACGGCGTCTCATCCACGCTCGCCATCGGCCACCTCCCATTCCTCGTGAGAACGCGTGCCGACCCCGTGCAGCGGGAAGAGGCGGCCTCGAAGAAGGCCACGACTCACGGGACAGGGGCGTTGCACCATGATTGAGGTATCGGCCGAGCTCTATGGACCTGAAGGGGGAAGTCCCCCGTTCGCCCTACGGGTGGCTACGGGCTGGGAGCGGAGCGGTTGAACCGATCCTGTGTCCGCTCGAGGCCATCGGTGATCAGCGAACGCACGGCATCGGCCGCGTGGCTCACCAGGATCGCGAGGTCCGCTTCGTCACGCGAGCCCACGGGCTGGAGCACGAAATCCGCCGGATCCTGCCGACCAGGCGGGCGACCGATACCGACCCGGACCCGCTGGTACTCCGGGGTGCGGAGGGCTTGATCGAGCGAGCGCAGTCCGTTGTGACCGCTGTTGCCGCCGCCGAGCTTCACCCGGATCGTCCCGGCCGGGATATCCAATTCGTCGTGGACGGCGATGAGCCGCGACGGCTCGATCCCCTGCTTCTTCGCCAGGGAAGCGTACGAGGGACCCGACTCGTTCATGAACCGGGTCGAGCGGGCGAGCAGGACCCGCTCGTCGCCGACCCGTATCTCAGCGGTCTCCACCGGGAGGAAGCGCACCTTCCGGAACCGCTCGCCGGCTTCGTCGGCGAGGTCCTCGGCGACCTTCCTGCCGACGTTGTGCCGGGTCTTCGCGAATCGCTCGCCGGGATTACCGAGGCCGGCGACGAGCCAGGCCATCGGCTAGCCCTCGCCGTCCCCCTCGGGGGCCTTGGACTCGCCTTCGGCACCGCCCTCGGATCCGGAGCCCTCGGTGGACTCGCCCTCTTGGCTCTCTTCGCCCTCTTCGCCCTCTTCGCCCTCGGCGGCAGCCTCCTCCGGCGCCGCCTCCGGGGCCTCCTCGCCAGCAACCGCCAGGTCCAGTTCAGTGTCCATCACCGCGGGCTCGACCACCGCGAGCACCATGGTGTCGGGGTCGGTCAGGAACTCGACGCCGTCGGGCGGCGTGAGG